>USIN01000199.1 GCA_900554715.1 uncultured Bacteroidales bacterium | reverse complement strand
ACTCCTCTTTCAAGAATGAAAATCTTGCGTCCTAACCGATAGACGAATGGGCCTTAGGTGCTTAAAGCGAGTGCAAATATAGGGACTTTTTTTAAAATGAGCAAAAAATGAGCTTATAAAAAGCGTAATTAAAGTTTTTTTAGTAATTTTAGTTGCTAAATCTCTAAGAATGTATGTCAATTCGCGCTGTCTCGCATTGCGGACGATAAAATATAATGATGCCAAGTCGATAGTGTCGGTATGGTCTGACACACTGGGATATATCACCGTTGCTGTCTCGGCCGGAGCGGGTCGTGAGGCCCGTCGCCGCCGTGCGCTGATGATGCCTATGTCAGTGTTCGAGGCGGTGATTGACGCCAAGCCGGGTCACGAGATGGTGACTTTGCGCGATGTCAGGCTGGGGGGAGTTATAGCCGACATGGATGGCGCACGCACTATTGTAGCGCTTTTTATGGCTGATTTTTTTGAGCGGGTTCTGCGCAACTGTCAGGCCGATACGGCGTTGACGGCGTTTGTCTTTGAGACAGCTGCGCTTCTGCGCTCGGTGTCGCCGGCGGCGCTGGCGAATCTTCATCTGTTTATCATTTACAGGCTTACCGGTCTCCTGGGCTTTGAACCCGATATGTCGACATGGAGCGACGGCGCGTGTTTTGACATGCGCGAGGGCCGCTGGCGTCTTGTGCCGCCGGCTGACGGGCGCCGATATATCGACGCAGACCGCAGCCGCGGCCTGATGCTTCTCGACCGTCTGAATGTGCGCAACATCGGGCGCGTCAGACTCAGCCGCGACCAGCGCAACGAGTTGCTTGACGGTCTGCTTGAGTATTACACGATACATCACACGCCGCTGACGGGGCTGACGTCACTCGAGATCGTCAGAACTCTTTTCTGACTATTTCATCGGCGGTCATGCCTGTGACGGGGTCGATCCACGAGGGGTCAAGGGAGCGGAGCGGTTTCATGACGAAATCGCGCCCGCGCATGCGCGGATGCGGCAGTGTCAGTTCGGGCGTGTTGACGACAAGGCTGTCGACGGCGATGAGGTCGATGTCAATCCTGCGGTCGATATAGTTGCCGAGGCTGTCGCGGTGGGGGTCGGGCGAGATGCGGCGCTCTATTGTCTGAAGCCGCCGCAGTATGTCAAGTGGATTGATCAGGGCATCGGTCTCGAGCATCAGGCCGAGGTTGATAAAGCTGTTGTCTGACTCAAAACCCCACGGCTCGCTTTCGAAGAACTCGGATTGGCTGAGCCGTGCGTCGGGCCACTCGTGTGAAATCAAGGCGACCGCCGACTCGATGAGAGTCTGGCGGTCGCCTTGGTTTGATCCGATATTGATATGTATCCGGTGCATCAGAGCGAGCGGTTGATGGCCACTTCCTCGAAGCCTTCGACAAGGTCACCGACCTTGATGTCGTTGTAGCCCGAGATTGACAGACCGCAGTCGTAGCCCGAAGTGACTTCCTTGACGTCGTCTTTGAAGCGCTTGAGCGAGCCGAGGTCGCCCGTGTAGCGCACGATGCCGTCGCGGATGAGGCGCACTTTGTTCGATCGTTTGATCTTGCCTTCGCGGACGATGGCGCCGGCGATGGTACCGACTTTCGAGATGTGGAATGTCTCGAGCACTTCGGCCGTGCCGGTGATCTCTTCTTTCATCTCAGGCGCGAGCATGCCCGACATGGCGTCCTTGACCTCCTCGATGGCCTGATAGATGACAGAGTAGAGACGAATCTCGACGCCTTCGCGCTCGGCTGCGCGGCGTGCTGCCAGCGACGGACGCACCTGGAAGCCGATGATGACGGCGTCTGATGCGGCGGCGAGGGTGACGTCGCTCTCCGAAATCTCGCCGACGGCCTTGTGGAGGACGTTGACCTGAATCTCGTCGGTCGAGAGCTTTATGAGTGAGTCCGACAGGGCCTCGATCGAGCCGTCGACGTCGCCCTTGACGATGATGTTGAGCTCCTGGAAGTTGCCTATGGCGCGTCGGCGGCCGATATCCTCGAGGGTGAGGATCTTGGTCGTGCGCAGACCCTGTTCGCGCTGGAGCTGCTGGCGCTTGTTGGCAATCTCGCGGGCTTCCTGCTCGGTGTCCATGACGTTGAAGGTGTCGCCTGCGGTCGGAGCGCCGTTGAGGCCGAGGATGAGCGCCGGAGTGGCGGGACCTGCCTCCTTGATGCGCTGGTCGCGTTCGTTGAACATGGCCTTGACTTTGCCGTAGTGGTTGCCGGCGAGGACGATGTCGCCGACGTGGAGCGTACCGTTCTGGACGAGAACGTTGGCGACGTAGCCGCGGCCTTTGTCGAGGGTCGACTCTATGATGGCGCCGGTGGCCTTGCGGTTGGGGTTGGCGCGGAGCTCGAGCATTTCGGCTTCGAGAAGCACTTTCTCCATGAGTTCCTCGACGCCTGTGCCTTTCTTGGCCGAGATGTCCTGCGACTGGTATTTGCCGCCCCATTCCTCGACGAGATAGTTCATCGCGGCGAGTTCCTCCTTGATTTTGTCAGGATTGGCGTGGGGCTTGTCGATCTTGTTGATGGCGAAGACTATGGGAACGCCTGCTGCCGACGCGTGGTTGATGGCCTCGATGGTCTGCGGCATGACGCTGTCGTCGGCCGCGACGATGATGATGGCCACGTCCGTCACGGCAGCTCCGCGGGCGCGCATGGCCGTGAAGGCCTCGTGTCCCGGGGTGTCGAGGAAGGTGATCTTCTGCCCGTTCAGCACCACGCTGTAAGCGCCGATGTGCTGGGTGATGCCGCCGGCCTCGCCCTCGATGACGTTGGTTTTGCGGATGTTGTCCAGCAGCGAGGTCTTACCGTGGTCGACGTGTCCCATGACCGTTACGATCGGCGGACGCGGGACGAGGTCTTCCTCGCGGTCCTCGCTGTCGTCGGCGATGGCCTCCTGAATCTCCACCGAGACGAATTCGGTCTTGTAGCCGAACTCCTCGGCGACCACCACGAGCGCCTCGGCGTCGAGACGCTGGTTGATCGACACCATCAGACCCAGGTTCATGCAGGCCATGATGACCTCCGTCGGCGCGACGTTCATCATCGTGGCCAGCTCGCTGACGGTCACGAACTCCGTGACCTTGAGCGTCGAACGCTCCATTTCCTCGCGTTCGAACTCCTCGTTCATGCGCTCGGCGACGGCCTCGCGCTTGTCCTTGCGGTATTTCGAGCTTTTGCTCTTGGACCCCTTGGCCGTCAGACGCGCCAGGGTGTCCTTTACCTGCTTCGAAACCTCTTCGTCGCTCACTTCCGGGCGCACGATCGGTTTGGGGGCGTTCTTGCCCTTGTTGCGGCGTCCTTCGCCCGGACGGGGCTGGTTCTGACCTCCGCCGCGGTTCTGGCCCTGTCCTCCCGAACGGTTGCCGTTGTTGTTCTGACCGTCCTGGCCCTGACGGTTGCCGCCGCCCTGTGCATTGCCCTTCGGGGCTTTGCTGACGTCGACTTTCTCCTTCTGGAGGCGTTTGCGCTTATGCTTGCCGCCTGCGACGAAGCCCGACACGTCCATCGTGCCGAGCACCTGCGGACCGGTGAGGGTCACCGTCTCGGGGCGGAAGATGTTGTCCTTCGGGGCCTCGGGCTTCGGCTCCGCCGCGGGGGCGGGGGCCGGAGCCGCTTGTGCCGCGGGCGCTGCCTGCGGGGCCGGAGCGGGTTTGGGTGCGGGAGTCTCTGCGGCTTTGGGCTGCGGAGCCGGGGCGGGCGTTTCCCTCTTCGGGGCCTCCTGCACGGGGGCTGCGGCCTTCGCGGGGGCCGGCGTTGCGGCCGTTGCGGGTTTCGGCGTCTCGGCCGGCTTCGGCTGGGGAGCCGGAGCGGGGGCGGGAGCCGGTTTCACGGCC
>USIN01000198.1 GCA_900554715.1 uncultured Bacteroidales bacterium | reverse complement strand
ATCATATCTCTACAAACAATTCTGATTTTCGTATTATTCCGTCATATCTCGAAGCCACCGTGTCATAATGACGCCTTGACTCGATGCTGCAGAAATCGGCCTCTATCATGCCCGACAGACTGTTGGACACTATCACCGCCCGCTTGCCCGCGACATTCATATTGCCGTCACCCTCAAACCAGTATCGGTTATGGAAATCAGTCTTCGAGCGACGGAAAACCATCTTCCACGGCTTCACATGTTTAAAAATCACGCCGCCGAAAAAGCCACTCCATAAGCGCTCATATTTCGCCTTCAACACATCCATTTTCGACTTGTCATCGGTCGCCTCCTCTCCGTGATTGTTCATTCGCGCGTTGCCTACGACCGTCACGCTGTCAAGTCCGTAGTCCACTGCCACAGTCACAAGAGCGTTGATAAAAGCCCGTTGTGTTGCAGTCGGCACAAGATTTCCACAGGCATCTTCTTCGACCGAACCGATGAAATAAGGGTCGACGATGACAACGTCGCGGCCCAGCGTCGCCAGCACCTCGACAAATATCTCCGAGAGCTTCGCGTAGACATCGCGACCGCCTGCTGCGGTCGCCTCATACCAGGTGGCACTCTCAAACGTCGCCGGTCTTTTCTTGAACTTACCCAGCCATAGCTCATTTCCATAAAGATCTTTTACAAGCCCCGAAGCGGCCTCAGCGTCGACATCAATGCCAAGAATAAGGCCAAAACTCAGCGGTGGCACCGCGCCTGCAGCATCAAACACCAGCGTTCCGTTTTTTACCGGCTCGGCCGTCCTGAGTCTGAATATCCCGCTTGCCGGGTCAATTTCCGACTCGGCAAGCGTCTCTTTTGTCTCAAAATCAAGCAGACGGCACGAATCACCGGCAGCGCGCACATCCGACTGCTCGAAGCCTATGAGTTCCATGCAGCCGCGCCCGTCGACAGCCGTCGCCCGCACTCCGTGAAAACCGACATATGGCTTCCGCTCCTCCCTCACTCCAAACACGTTGTTGCAAATTTTATCGTAGAGCCATCCTTTCTCATACAATCCCGCAGGCACAATCGGCTTTACCGTATCGTCAACCGCATATCCGCTCAGTGAGTCTATCACTCCCCTGTCAAACATAAACTCAGGCAGCCATCCGGCCTGCTTTGCCCGATACAGCCTGTCGGAGTGGTCATTGCGCCCTTCCGTATTCACGGTCGGTACTTCTATAACGTAGTCATTCGGCAACGACAGTTTCAGCACCTTATCGACTTTTCTGTCTTTAATCGAAATCATCCCGTCGGTCACGCAACTGTCAAACAAACTGTTGATGACCTCCGAACGTCCCACCAGACACGTCTCGAAGACAGTCATGCCGTCAGTTTTCATACACTGCTTATGCCATGCCAGCATATAGACATCGTCAGTCGGTTCAAAATCAGGCATGACCTTAGAATGAAGAAAAAGCAATTTCTCATCCGCTGCGGCAGCCGCCCCCATCGTCAGCGCCACCAGCATATTCATATTTGGATATTTTTCAGCCATACATCAACATATTATTTGCAAATTTACCTATAAATATCACCATAATTTGTATTTTTGCGAATATGGATGAAAAAATTCAGAAAATAAGGCTGCAATCTGACGGCAAAGGATCATTCTGGTGCGACCTACCCGTCAGCCGCGAGCAATGGCGAGAGCTGCTTTGCGACCGCTCATTCATCACACAACAGTGGCGCACAGTATTGTTGGCATTCTACTTCATGCCCGGGCGTCGGGCGACATGCACTGAATGTGCGGCACGCTACGGCCGATATGTCAACACCTATAACTCCGCTGTTTCGTCGTTCGGACGAGCCGTTATACGAAAACTTGGCAATTTCATCATAATCGATGACGGCGGTGAGCAACGCTACTGGCCCGTAGCTATGGAACGCGGCCGTTCAGTCAAAACCGACGGCACAGTTCTGTTTGAATGGCAACTGCGCAAAGAACTCGCCGAAGCACTCGAGACAATCGTCATCGAAGATGCCGTTGCGCGGTTTTCTGCTGAAATCGACCGTTACTGGGACGACGAAAAATATAAATTTCAGGCAGTAAAATGGTTTCGGGACCATTGGAATCCAGCCGACAGCGATTTCGCATCAATGCTCGACCTCTCGCTCTCAAAAACAGCCAATCTGCTGGCGTCAGCCAATTCATTCCCGCGCGGCATGATTGTGCAACTTGCAAAAGTCGCGCCTGGCAGCGTCAGAGACATGTTTGCCCGTCTCTATGACGAGTCACTTGATTTGCGTGTGCGAGTCGAATCCTTCATTGCTGAAGCCGAACGTCTCCGCAAGAAACACAATCCCGGCGACTGGAACATGCACTATCAGACGACCAACACTGTGAGCACATATCTGTGGCTCAGATACCCCGACAAATATTACATCTATAAATACAGCGAATACCGCACAGTCGCCGACAAACTCGGCATTGACGTCGTCTTCAAGAAAAACGGCCGATTCGACGAAGTCGAGAAAGGCTTCAGAATGTACGACACTCTCAACCGCGCCCTCTCCGACGACAGTGCATGCGTCTCCGCTATCCGCCGTTATCTTGCCGACGACGACAGCCTGTATGCCGACCCGGCGCTCAGGACGGCCACAATCGGTTTCGGCTTCTGGATCAGCCGTTGGTTCACATCGGCTGAAAAATCGTTACACTACACTATTCCTGTCAATATGACACCTTTTATATCGCACGCCTCGGCTGTGCTCAAAAACAAAAAGAACATTATCCTTCAGGGCGCCCCCGGCACAGGTAAGACCTACAACACCGCCGCCCTTGCTCTTGCCATAATCGACGGCACCGTGCCCGACCGCCACGATGAGGTCATGGCCCGCTATGAAGCGCTCCGGCAAGAGCGCCGCATAGGCTTCACCACATTCCATCAGTCGATGGACTATGAAGACTTTATCGAAGGCATCAAGCCCGAACACGACGGTGCCACCGTCAGATATAAAATCGAAGACGGCATCTTCAAACGCATGTGCGAAGCCGCCAGAGTGGCATCCGAAGTCGCTGCATCCGCCTCCGACACGCTCCTTGACGGACTCAACGACAATCCCACCGTCTGGAAAGTATCACTCGAAAGCACTGGCGACAATCCCACCCGACGCGACTGCATGGACAACGGGCATATCCGCATCGGCTGGGCCGACTACGGCGACCTCGACTTCGCCGAAGATAACCCCGGTGTGACCGAAGGCCGCAACATACTCCGCACATTTCAATACGATATGAAAATCGGCGACATCGTCGTCAGCTGCTGGTCACAGGACGAGACCGACGCCATCGGCATCATCACCGGCGACTATGAGTTCCGCCCGGAAGGCGGCAAACTGCCGCGATACCGCACCGTCAGATGGATTGTCAAAGGCATCCGCCACAACATACGCGAGATAAACAACGGCAAACGCATGACTCTCGGCACAGTCTACCGTCTGTCAATAGCCCTCAGAGACATTCTCGGCATCATCGACACCTACGCACCGGTGAAAAACATTACCGCAGACAAGGCCGAGCGCCCCTACGTTCTGATTATCGACGAAATCAACCGCGGGAATATATCAAAGATCTTCGGCGAGTTAATCACCCTTATCGAAAAAGACAAACGCCTCGGCGACACCCACCCCGTTACACTGTCGTTACCCTACTCCAAGCAGCCCGATTTCGGCGTTCCGCAGAATCTCTATATCATCGGCACAATGAACACGACCGACCGCTCGACCGGAACTATCGACTACGCCATACGCCGTCGCTTTGCCTTTCTTACCATCCGCGCCGACCGCGACATCATCGCAGATGAAACCGGGCGCCGTCTCTTCGATGAC
>USIN01000197.1 GCA_900554715.1 uncultured Bacteroidales bacterium | reverse complement strand
CGTCGGGATTCTTCTTGTGGGGCATGATGCTCGACCCGGTGGTCAGCTCGTCGGGGAACGACACGAAGCCGAAGTTCTGGCTCATGTAGAGGCAGACGTCCATGGCGAAGCGCCCCAGCGTGGCGGCCACGGCGGCCACGGCCGCGGCGGCGGCGCGTTCGCTCTTGCCGCGGCTCATCTGCGCCGCCACGACGTTGTAGTTCAGGTCGGCGAACCCCAGCAGCCGCGTGGTCATCGTCCGATCCAGCGGGAACGACGAGCCGTGCCGGCCGCCGACCCCAGCGGATTCTGATTGGCCACGTCGTAGGCGGCCGCCAGCAGTCGCATGTCGTCCACCAGCGTCTCGGCATAGGCGCCGAACCACAGGCCGAACGATGACGGCATAGCCACCTGAAGATGCGTGTAGCCGGGCATGAGCTTATCCTTATGTTCCTCTGAAAGAGCTATAAGACAGTCAAAAAGCCTCTTTACCGAGTCAGTGATACGGCAAAGCTCGTCACGGAAGAACAGTTTCAGGTCAACGAGGACCTGGTCGTTGCGCGAACGGCCCGAGTGTATTTTCTTGCCGACGTCGCCGAGGCGCGATGTCAGAAGAAATTCAACCTGCGAGTGTACGTCTTCCACGCCATCCTCGATTATGAAATCGCCCTTGGCGATGCTGTCGGCGATTTCCTGCAACGCAGGGAGCAGCCGGTCGAGCTCGTCGGCTGTCAGCAGCCCGATTTTCTGAAGCATGCGTATATGTGCCATCGAGCCCTGCACATCGTAGGCGGCCAGACGGAGGTCAAGCTCGCGGTCACGGCCGACGGTAAATTCCTCGATCGAGCGGTCGGGTTCAAAGCCCTTGTTCCAAAGTTGTTTTGCCATTATTCAAAGTATATTCCGGTTATCAATGTCTGAAATCAAGCCCGCGCACATCTATTCCGCTGATTAATGCGGGATAGAGATGCAGGGCTTCGTTTAATTCTTCAAGAAGTATAAATTCGTCGGCGGTATGCGAGCGTGAGGACTCACCGGGCCCAATCTTCAGCGACGGTATGCCGTGCATCAGCGCCATATCGGAGGTCGTCGGAGAAACAAATGGCACTCGGCCGAGAGCGACGGCACTTCTGACCAGCGGATGACAGTCCGGTATGACCGAGGCGTGAACACGTGTCGAACGGGGCTTTAGCTCGCTCCATCTGACGGCGTCTCTGAGCAGTTCGACCGTCTCTTCGTTAGAGTATGCGTCGGTCGTACGCACGTCGACGACATAGCGGCACGAGTCGGGCACGACATTATGCTGTGTGCCCGCATCGATCATGGTGACGCTGACCTTTATCGGGCCGAGGACATCGCTCACCGCCGCAGGCGCGAAGTTTCTAAGAGCCGTGATATCCTCGATGGCTCTGTAGATGGCGTTTATGCCTTCGTTTCTTGCCGCATGTCCCGATTTGCCCGCCACAGTCGCGTCGAGAACGAGAAGCCCGCGCTCGGCCACGGCCGGCTGCATGCCCGTAGGCTCGCCGACAAGCACCATGTCGGGTGTAAGTCCACGCCCGGCGAGGTGCGGCAGGAAAGCCCTCATGCCGTATTCGCCCATCACCTCTTCGGCGGCCGTTATTGCCAGAATCAGATTGAAAGGAAGCCGCCCCGAGCTGACGAGCCGCATAAAAGCGAAGGCGAGCGCCACACCCGAGGCCCCGGCATCATTGCTGCCCAGACCATACAGACGGCCGTCTTCGACAACGGCCTCAAACGGATTGCGGGTATATGACGCCGCCGGGCGCACCGTGTCATGATGAGAATTGAGCATCAGCGTAGGACGGTCGTGAGAGAAACCGTCGGCCACGACAAAAACGTTGTCATGCAGTCTTTCGACGCGGCCGGCATTTTTCTCTTTGAGCCAGTTTTCCCAAAGGTCGGCTGTCGCCGACTCTTCTCTCGAGAACGAAGGCGTCGAGACAAGTGAGGCGAGAAAACCGACTGCCTCGTCAAGATTTTCGTGCCGGGGAAAAGGCGCCTTCCCCTCTGATGCGATTGCTTTGTCCATCTCGCTGTATTGTGTTATTTTCTTATTATCGTTCCGGTGTCGCCGCAGAGCGCCGAGGCGCTGCAGATGCGCACCTCCCCCACTCCGGCATCGGCCGAGGCAAGGGCGTTCTGAAGCTTGGGTATCATGCCCTTGGCGACGACGCCCTCGGTTTTGAGTCGCTCGAACAGCCCGGGCGTCACCAGAGGTATGACCGATGTGTCATCGTCGGGGTCAGACAGGACTCCGGGCTTCTCGAAACAGAACGTGAGCCTCACGGGCGCTATCCTCGAAGCCGCCACGGCCACGGCATTGGCCACCGAGTCGGCGTTGCAGTTGAGAAGATTGCCGTCGCCGTCGTGGCATATCGCGCAGAACACAGGCACACAGCCCTCGCGCAGAAGAGCCGCGATATAGCCGTCGCCGACACACGCGGCGTCGATATCGCCGACAAAGCCGTAATCGACGGGCACGGGCGCTCTTCTCGACGCCGGAATCACGTTGCCGTCAGCTCCGGTGAGGCCGGTGGCATTGCAGCCCTCGGCCTGAAGGAGCGCCACGATGCGCTTGTTGATAAGGCCGGCATAGACCATCGTAACGATTTCAAGGGTCTTGGCGTCAGTGACGCGGCGTCCGTCAATCATCCTGGCTCCGACGCCCATCGCCTCACTCATGCGCGTGGCTTCCTTGCCGCCGCCGTGTATGAGTATCTTCGGACCCTCGACTGAGGCGAAATCCTTAAGAAAAGTCCGCAGCGCCTCAGGATTGTCAATCACATTGCCGCCGATTTTCACGACGTTGATGCAGCCGTCCGCGAGAGACGGCCGGTCTGTAATATTCCCGCAGCCCATCACGCAAGTCCTTCAAGCAGGCGTTTGAGCACGACCTGAGCCGAAATCTCGCGATTGGCCGCCTCGGGTATCACAATGCTGCGGTCTGACTCGATGACGCCGTCGGTCACTATCATGTTCCGGCGCACGGGAAGGCAGTGCATGAAAAAGGCATTGTCGGTCAGAGCCATTTTCTCTTCATCGACAGTCCAGTCACGGTCGGTCGACAGGATTTTGCCGTAGTTGGGGTCGGTATAGGCCGACCAGTTCTTGGCATATATGAAATCAGCACCCTCGAAAGCCTTGCGCTGGTCATATTCGATACGGGCATTGCCTGTAAAGAGCGGGTCGAGCTCATAGCCGTGAGGATGAGTGATAACGAAATCGTAATCGGTGGCGTTCATCCATTCGGCGAACGAGTTGGGGACCGCCTGGGGCAGCGCGCGGGGGTGAGGCGCCCAGGTCATGACGACTTTGGGACGCGGTCTGGTCTTGAACTCCTCGATGGTGATGAGGTCGGCAAAGCTCTGCAATGGATGGCGTGTGGCGGCCTCCATGCTGAACACCGGACGTCCCGAATATTTTATAAACTGTTCTATCACATGCTCTTCATAATCTTCTTTCTTATCTTTCAGACCCGCGAACGAGCGCACGCCGATGATGTCGCAGTAAGAGCCCATCACCGGGATAGCCTCGAGAAGATGCTCGGCCTTGTCGCCGTCCATGATTACGCCGCGTTCGGTCTCCAGTTTCCATGCGCCCTGGTTTACGTCGAGCACTATGACGTTCATGCCCAGATTCATGGCCGCTTTCTGAGTCGAGAGACGGGTGCGGAGCGATGAATTGAAGAATATCATCATAAGGGTTTTGTTTTTGCCGAGATCAGTAAAGGCGAAACGGTCTTTCTTTATCAGGGCGGCCTCGGCAAGTGCCTTATCGAGCGGGCCTATGTCCCCGACGGTCGTGAATTTTTTCATTGTATTGCAGTCTTAAATTCATTAATAAAATATGCCGCCTCGTCTTTC
>USIN01000196.1 GCA_900554715.1 uncultured Bacteroidales bacterium | reverse complement strand
GCTTTTGAAGGGCATGGTCTTGATTCTGTACGTCAGGCTGCTTCTCACGCACATTGCGTCTCTTTTACGCCTGATAAGCGTTATCTGCTTGTCGATGATCTCGGTCTTGACAGAATCCATATGTTTGCTATCGGGGGAGACAGTCTTATTGCTGACTGTCCTGAGCGCGATGTTGAGATCAGGCCAGGTTCGGGTCCCCGTCATATCACATTTAATGCGGCCGGCACGATGGCTTATCTGATTAACGAGTTGTCAGATGAGGTGACCGTGTTGAGTTATGATGGCAGTGAACTAAAGCCTGTGCAATATATCGCTGCGGATACTGTCGGTGCGCGTGGAGCGGCTGATATTCATCTCTCGCCTGACGGTAGTCATCTTTATGCGTCGCTGCGATTGAAAAATGACGGTATCGCAACCTTTGACGTCGATAGTGTCAGCGGGTTGCTGACATATCGCAGTCATACTCCGACTTCTGTCCATCCCCGCAATTTCACTTTCTCGCCTGATGGCAGATATATGTTGGTAGCCTGTCGGGATGGAAATGTCGTGGAGATTTATGAGGTCGGCGCCGATGGTTCGCTTACTGATACCGGACGACGTATAACTCAGACAAAGCCCGTCTTCGTAACGTTCTATCCCTCGTCTTCCGCAAATTAAGGTAACATTTTATTTTTAACAAAGAGCCGATTCCTATTATGGGAGTCGGCTCTTTGTTTTTTGATGCAATCAAAACGTATATGCTGAAATCATTATCTCTTCGTAAGAGATGCTTTTTAGTGACGCAAATTTACAAAAATGTTGCGGTATCTGCAAAATTATTTGGCATTTAGCTCTTAAAAGGATATTGCCTTTGAAGCGGGAATAAGGGCTATAGGTCGCTTATTCCCATATTGATTAATAGACACGAGATATATAGGCTGCTAATATACTGGAGCTTATGACAAGTCATTATCTCTTACGAAGAGATTGTGATTTTATCGCATATCGACTCTAAATATGAGCGGCGTAGTATTATCTCATGGCGTTGCGGCGGTGCCCTCGGGCGTTGACGACGCCGTAGGCGTAAGCGACCGCAAGTGGTATGTCGCTATCGTAGGTAATAATCGCGAAAAATCGGTGGCAGAAAAGCTCGAAGCCCTGGGTTTTGAAAGTTTTGTCGCTTCGCAGGAAGAACTTCGTGTATGGAAGAACGGGCGCCGTAAGACCGTCGATCGAGTACTCCTATCGGCAACTGTTTTTGTGCGCTGCACCGAATCTGAGCGCCGTCGAATTGTTGTCAATCTCCCGTATATCAACCGCTTTATGACCGATCGCGCTGCGAAGTCTGACGCCTCTCTCAACCGACCTCTTGCGGTTGTGCCTGATTCACAGATGGCTGCATTACGTTTTATGCTCGGACAGTCTGACAATCCTGTCACTTTCAGCGGTGACTATGTCAGGGGGCAGAATGTCAGGGTCGTGCGTGGCAATCTTCGTGGCCTTGAGGGCGAAATCGTCTCTTTAGCCGATGGCAGTAGTCAGCTTGTTATCGTCATTGATGCTCTCGGCTGTGCCAAAGTCCATATCAATCCAATTGATGTCGAACATATCTGATATAGAGGCTTCAGCGCCTTTGGCAAAAGCATCGTTCTGTCGCTATGACCGCATCGATGTTGACAATCTCTACACACTCGACGGCCTTATTGCGCTCTCACAGATTTATCAATATCGGAGCGAGTATGCCGCAATTGCCGCTGACACGGATTGCGTTGCCGAAGCATCATTTTGCGGGCACCGTATTAGCGCTGTCGCCGACCGCATCTGCCAGCTTTATCATACTTTGCGCGATACAACGTCGTGCATCCGAGCTCTCGAGCATTTGCGCGTTCTTGAATATGGCTATAGTCTCGACCATCTCAAACTCTTTGTCGACCGACAGGCTGAAGTCTTGCTGCGCTCGATGCATCTGACAGATGCCGACCGCCTGATGCTTGCCATCATTAGCGGGGACGATGATGACCGTCTCGTGAGGTTTGCAGAGGTCTGTTCCGATCGTAACCTTGACGTCGCAGGCGCCCGTGCGCTCCTCACCGCAGCCGCAATTGTGCCTGATAGAATCCGGCTCGACGTAGTGGTAGAATGGTTTGAACATGAAGTCGGACGACTTATGACGCTCCAGTCATCATCATTGAGCACCGGCGATTTGCGGCTGATAGCTCTCGCGCCTTTAGTCTGGAACGCACTCCCGACCCAGCGCCCCGCCGTCGAATCACTTGCGACTCTAAATCCTCGGGCCGACCTCACAGCCGACATGACCCTTACCGCCCACCGGGCCTTCCTCGACCTCACCTCACTCATAGCCTCAATCTCAGCGGCATAGTCTCTCGAATATTACCCCAAATTCAAAAAACAATATATGAAACCAACAGTATTAGTCACAGGTGGTGCCGGCTTTATCGGCTCTAACCTCTGTGAGCACCTGCTTGAGTCGGGCTACCGTGTGCGTTGCCTCGACAACTTTGCCACAGGCCACTGGGAGAATATCATCCCCTTGATTGAGCGCTTTGGCGCGCAGTTTGACATGCAGGTAGGTGACATCCGAGACATCGAAGCCTGCCGTAAGGCGGTCGATGGCGTCGACACCGTCTTTCATGAAGCAGCTCTTGGCTCGGTACCACGTTCGATTAAAGACCCAGCCACGACCAACGATGTCAATATCGGTGGCTTCCTCAACATGCTCATTGCCGCGCGCGATGCCGGCGTACGCCGTTTCATTTTCGCCGCTTCGTCAAGCACCTATGGCGACAGTGCGTCGCTGCCAAAAGTAGAGGATGTCATTGGCAAACCTCTATCACCTTATGCCATCACGAAATACGTCGACGAACTTTATGCCGACGTCTTTGCACGCACATACGGTACTGAATACATCGGCTTGCGATATTTCAATGTCTTCGGACGCCGTCAGGATCCCAACGGCGCATATGCCGCAGTCATACCGCTGTTTGTCAAGAAATTCATGGCGCATGAGGCACCCAACATCAATGGCGACGGCGAGTATAGCCGTGATTTCACGTACATTGATAATGTCATTGAGATGAATATGCTGGCCATGACGACAACCAATCCGGAGGCAGTCAACCAGATATATAATACGGCTTTTGGAGAGTGCACTACACTCAACCAGCTTGTCGGTTATCTCAAGGAATATCTTTCGGCCTATGACCCTGCGATAGCCGCTGTTGAGCCTACGCATGGTCCTAACCGCGCCGGCGACATTCCCCACAGCCTCGCTTCGATCGACAAAGCCCGCAGACTTCTCGGATATGATCCGCAATTTTCGATGCAACAGGGCCTTAAACAAGCCTGCGAGTGGTATTGGAACAATCTCTAACATCATAATTTAATACAATGGACAAAGAAATTAAGATTTGCGTGATAGGCCTCGGCTATGTGGGCCTGCCGCTTGCACGACTCTTTTCGACAAAATATCCTACCGTCGGTTTCGATATGAACGCCCGCCGTTGCGAAGCCCTCATGGCCGGACACGACGCTACTCTTGAGGTCAGCGACGAATTGCTTCAGGATGCTATCAACAATCACGGTTTCCGCTGCACCGCCAACATCGACGACATCCGAGACTGTAACTTCTACGTCGTTGCCGTACCGACGCCCGTCGACGAAAACAACAATCCCGACCTCACACCCCTCTACGGCGCCAGCGAGACTGTCGGCAAAGTCATCAAGCCCGGCGACATCGTGGTCTATGAATCAACAGTCTATCCCGGTGTCACCGAAGACGAATGTATCCCCGTAGTAGAGCGTGTCAGCGGTCTGAAGTTCAACAAAGACTTCTATGCCGGTTATTCGCCTGAGCGCATCAACCCCGGTG
>USIN01000195.1 GCA_900554715.1 uncultured Bacteroidales bacterium | reverse complement strand
GCCGTGCTCGAGTTCATAGGTGCCATACATCCTGAGGTCGTTGTTGACCGAGCCGTAGGTCAGACGGAGGTTGCCCGAGCCGTTGGTCTTGATTTCGTCGCCGCCGACAGGGTCCATCACCAATGTGATTCTGGCCTGAGGCGTAATGTCGACTTTCAGATCCATGTTATAGGCTGAAGGCGCGTCACTGACACTCTCGAGACTCCGCCGTCTGTACTCTTTGACAGCCTCGGGCAAATCTGAATCGGCACTATTTTTATCTGACACCGGTGTACGGTCGCGGAATGTCAGGAACGAGTATTCGTCGGCGTCAAGACGGTCTGACAAGACAAAAGTAAACGTCGAGCCGGGCGCTGTCGACATGTCGACACCGATATTGACGACTCCGGGCTCGCCCGTGACGGTAGCTCCGCCATTACCATAGACCGTGCCGTACCAGTCGGGGCTTATTTTTGAATCAACATTATAGCTCAGGAAGTTACGGGCATCGGTTACTTTGAAGTCGAATGACGGTTCTTTAAAGAATTTATGCCTGACAACGCCGTTAAGCCTGGCCGTATTGCCGTTGACGTCGTAGATGGTGACATCCTTAATGTCTATTAGACCCGGACGCAGCTTAATGCTGTCGTTGGCGCGATACCAGGTGTTGGTGAAGTCTATCTTGATTCTGAGGTCTTCGGCAAAGACATCGCCCTCGAGGTCGATATATTTGAATGTGCCGAAGAGTCGTGCTTTGCCGCTCGCATATCCCGACAGATCAGATGCGAAAGCTGACATGAACGGCTTCATGAAACCGACTCTGACATGATCGGCATTAAACGTGATGTCAAGCGACTCGGTCATCGGGAAGATATCGCCGACGATGCGCGAATGGCGGCCGCCTTCTTCGACGATGTCGGCATCGAGGCAGACTGACTTACGCTCGGCATCCCATTTTGCGGTTATATCGGCATCGCCAAGCACACAGTAATTATATGAGATGTCATCGACATGCAGATTATCGGAATTTAACTCAGGCACCTTGGTAAGAATATTTTTGCCGGTTATTATGCCGGTCGCGGTGCCGCCTATGAGAGCTTTGTCTATTTCAAGAGTCTCGAAAATCTCTATAAGCCTGACGCTGTCAAGACGCACGACGAGAGAATCAGCCGGGTCGGCCGAAATGACGCCGTCAATCATCAGTTTCTGATTTGATGAGTCGAGCGCGAAGCGGTCAACCTCGATATGCTTGTCGCAATAGTTTATGCGGGAGTTAGTGATGTTCCACAATTCATCGCCGAATGTGACCGTTCCGGGATTAAAATTAGTTTCCACTTCCAGACCTTTG
The DNA here is from genome assembly GCA_900554715.1 of uncultured Bacteroidales bacterium. Taxonomy (GTDB): domain Bacteria; phylum Bacteroidota; class Bacteroidia; order Bacteroidales; family Muribaculaceae; genus CAG-873. Next base: position 2,547 of record USIN01000195.1, on the reverse strand, counting down.
TCTTCGGTACGGCCGAAAAGCGTTGAGAAGTTTATATGTCCGTTGAGTGGAATTGTGCGTTCTATCGCCCAGTCGATACGGCTGTCTACGCGGTTGTGTGTGCCTGACAGAGCCGCGACGAGGGCGAGTTTTCCTTTTTTTGTCGGCATCTGCGTCGTGGCATATATGTCTGCCTGATTGTCACCGGCATTCAGATTCACAAAAATATTGGTGTTTTCAATAATTTTGTCGCCCTGTCTCAGAAATGGGGCATCAATGCCGAGCTGAGCACGGCGCGCGTCGCCGTCAAAGTATCCGTCGATTGTAACGGGATAAATCACATCGGCAGGCAGTCTGAAGAACCGGGATATCTGCTCCGAGGCTCCGAGTGTAAAGTCAAAATCAAATCTGTTGCCGGTAGAATCGAATCTCTTGAGTTTTTTTATTTCTTTTTCATCAAGAAGCGCAGGAAAAACTTCGGCGACGATATTGACAATCGTTTTAGGGAAAGTCGTGAATTTCACATCACCGTTGATACGGCCGTTTATAAAGTCAGAAACGATTTCGATAGCCGGCTGGAGGCCATCGCGCTCAATCTCAATTTTAAAGTTATTGATGGCGAGATTGTTGTCGTCTGAGCCTGTATATTTCAGGTCATGAACGCGCACGAGTCCGTCGAGGTCGTCGACCGTCGAGAATCTAACATCTGTCTCCATAGCCGCACTGAGGCTGTATCCTTCATATTTGTCTGTCAGATTGAGAGCGTTGAAATCAGCCTTAGAGATATTCACCATAGCGATAAGTTCCCTGAAGGGCTTATTGTCATTAAAGCTGCCGTCAAAGTCAAAGTCGAGAGCGTCAGATGCGACGGCTCCGTTGAAAACGGCTGTTTTATTGTCTAACTGAACGTTGGCAGCGATGTTGTCGTAACGGTAATTCTTATACGTCACGCTCGCATCGTCAAGAGTCATATCGCCGGAGAGCCGCTTGCCGACAAAAGAAAGACTCGCTTTTGCTATGCCTGAGGCCGCACTCAAATCACCGTTTCCCGTAAGCGAGGGGATGTCATTGAACAGAAAATCGGCTGACGCCGTTAATCGAGCTGTCCTGAAAGTATCGGCGGTCTGATATGCCGCCTCGCATGAAACAGTATTGTCACCGGCATATATATCAGCAAATAAACGTCCTGCCGACAGATCGCCATGGCCTTCTACCCGCGCCGAGAGACGACGAGTTCTGACCGCATCAAGATGTTTTGACACAAATGCCGGATTGAGGATTCTCAAAGCCGCGAGCAACCGGGGTATATCCGCCGAAAGGTCGCACCGCTCAAGATTAAAGCGCGGTCTTTCAACATCGTCCGACATCAAGGCCGCATTACCGCTGATGTCGACGTCTGCAACGTCATTGAATATACGAAGCACACTGACGTTCAGACGACTTAACGAAAAATCGGTATCAAGAGCCACCTCGAAGTCATGGTCAAAGTTATGCAATGCAGGCATAAACGCAGCCAAATCAGGGGGATATATATGAGAGCCGTCTTTCAGCGCCAGTCTGACGCTATTTTTTCTGAGACTCGACACAATGTCATCAAAGCCGCTGTATTCCATCATAAACGGCTCAAAGGCCATGTCAGATACCGGGAGTGAGAATTTTAACTCGTCAACGGCAAACGATGTTTTGGAAATGTCGGCTTTGGCAACGAGATTTTTCAAAACAAAGCCCGATTGCTCGACAAACGACAGGCGGTCGAGTTCAATACGGTATTCGTCGCTTGCAAGGCGGGGTATGTAGGCGTTGAGGTTAAGACGGCTCAGTGATATATGCGACGGATCGAAAACGCTGTCGAGACGCGGCATGTCATCGACGTCGTAATCAAGACGTCCGTTGTAGACAACGACAGTGTTTATCTTGATGTCAAACGATGTGGCCGCGCGACCGCCTTTATCTGATTTCAGACGGTCGATGATGCGCGCTATATTCAACGGAGCTTCACGTGTCGGACGTGAAAGGGAGAGCGACAGACCGTCGACAAGTGCAAAATCGAAGACCATGTGTCCGGTCGAAACGAAATGAAACAGCTCGAACGCCGCGCTTACCTCAGAAGCTACAAGCGCCTTATGCCCGTTGTCGTCACAAGCGCTGAGACCATAAACCGAGACGCGGTTGAATGGCTTGATTTCGACGCGGTCAATCCTGACCTCAGTCGACAGAAGCGCCGACAACTCGACTTCTGCGACGTGCCTGACTCTGTCACGCGCCCAACCGGTCGACAGAGTCACATAGAGACATAGCGGCAACGCGACAAATACCGCCAATAAAACAATCGACAGCAAGCGTAGCCAGGTAAACAGCTTTTCGACAATCATAGTGCGAAGTTAGTGATAATTTGGCCGACAGACAAGATGCAAATACTTATCGAATGCAAATTATACGGAAAAAATCAACTGCCGACGAGATTGTCGCCGGCAGTTGAACGAAAGGGTATGGAATTCAAAAGCGAATTACTGTTGGAGTTTGAATGTGACGGGCAGTGTGTATGTAACCTTGACGGGCTGACCGTTG
>USIN01000194.1 GCA_900554715.1 uncultured Bacteroidales bacterium | reverse complement strand
GCGTGGATATTGCCGTCCCGAATGTATGAAGTGTGCCGAGGTGTGTCCTACCGGTGCCATCCGTCTGACAGATTTGGCTGAGAAGTCGGCTGTTCAGATAGGTCATGCTGTGTGGGTGGCTCAGAATTGTATTGTGAATACGGACGGGGTAAGTTGTGGAAACTGTGCCCGTCATTGTCCTTCCGGAGCTATCCAGATGATTCCCAAGGATGTGGATGATGAAAAATCTCCCCGGATACCGGTGGTGAATACGGAGCGTTGCATTGGTTGTGGTGCTTGCGAGAATCTGTGTCCGGCCCGTCCGTTCAGTGCCATTTATGTAGAGGGGCATGAAATGCACCGTATTATTTGAAAAAGAAAATGGATGAATTGATAAAATTGTTGCATGAAGGCGGTTACTCTTGTGTAATCAGGAGGGAAGAAATCCGTACTTTTACACAGCGGGGGGTAGCCGATTTGTATGACTTGCTGAACCGGGAGCCTGAGTTCTTGCATGGAGCGCAGGTTGCTGACAAAGTGATAGGGAAAGCGGCGGCAGCTTTGATGGTGTTGGGGGGAGTCCGGGAGATTTACACGGACATCATCAGCGAACCGGCGTTGGCTGTATTGAAGCAGGCGGATATAAAGGTAGCGTGTGCTCAGGTGGTTTCTCGCATTCGGAATAGAAGCCGGACGGGCTGGTGTCCTTTGGAAACAATTTGTTACGAGGTGGAATCGCCTGAAGATATGTATCCTATGATTCGGGATTTTGTGGAAAAGATGAGGGGCGGTTTATCTGCCAAAGGATCGTCGGAGAATACTTTCACTTGAAACTATTAGTGTCCGTTCCATGAGGCTGAAAGCTTGCTTTTTGCTCATTACAAGCACGCTTGTGCAGTTTTTCTATCTGCTGGATAGTTTTTATCGAAACTTAATGAAACATTGCTGGATATTCTTAAATCTTCATTATCTTTGAGGCATAAAAACATTAAGATTATGAGTGACCAGATAAAACAAATTGCCGAGCGTCTCCAGGGATTAAGAGATGTCTTGGAACTGACTCCCGAAGAGGTGGCTGAAAGCTGTCAACTTTCAGTGGAAGAATATTTGGGTATGGAAAGTGGGGAGAAAGATATCTCTGTCAGTGCTTTGCAGAAGATAGCCCGTAAATATGGAATTGCATTGGATGTGTTGATGTTTGGTGAAGAACCCAAGATGAGCTCTTACTTTCTGACCCGTTGTGGTTCGGGAGTATCGGTGGAACGTACCAAAGCTTACAAGTACCAGTCGTTGGCATCAGGTTTTCGCGGACGCAAGGTAGATCCGTTTGTAGTGACCGTGGAGCCCAAGCCGGAAGGTACTCCGATTTATTTCAATTCACACGAGGGACAAGAATTCAATTTGGTGATCGAAGGTAGAATGTTGCTCAATATGAATGGAAAAGAACTAATTCTGAATGCGGGTGACAGTCTGTATTTTGATTCTTCCATACCGCCCTCTTTAAGTCCGTCGACTATAGCGTCACGGTTATATTGACCGACAACGATGGCGACATCGGCGCTTGATGCGATTTTTGCGCCGAATTCCCGGTTCAGTTCATACGTGCGGTCGCCAAGCTCGATCATGCCCGGCGTGATGATTATGCGCTTGCCGCCGGTCATACCCGACAGGACATCGAGAGCCATGCCCGAACCTACGGGATTACTGTTGAAGGCGTCGTCGATGATGACGATGCCGCCGGGTGTGCGTTTGAGGTTGAGACGGTGCTCGACCTGCTCGATGCGTTCGACCGCATATTTGATTTTACGGTCTGGCACACCGAGTGCACGCGCCACTGCGACAGCGGCCATAAGATTCGAGATGTTACATTCGCCGACAAGGGTCGTGTGGAGTTTCAGGTCTTCTTTGCCTTCCGACACGACGACAAAGTCTGTGCCGTTGGCCGAATATGTGACATCTTTTACAGTATATGCGGCATTGGCGGTGTCATTGACCGCATAACGTATGCAGTCGACATTGTCGACCTTACGGCCTGCAATCATCCTGAAGTCGTCGTTGACGACAGCGAGACCGTCAGAAGGAAGCGCGTCGACAAGCTCGAATTTGGTATCGCGCACATTTTCTATTGTCTTGAACGATTCGAGGTGCTGCGGACCGACGGCTGTCACAATGCCTACCGACGGATGCACAAGGCCGCATATCTCCTTGATATCACCTTTCTGTTTGGCACCCATCTCGACGATAAACACCTCGTTATATGGTTTAAGATATTCTCTCACCGTGCGTATCACGCCGAGTGTCGTGTTGAAGCTGCCGGGCGTCATCAGTGTGTCGAAATGTTCCGACAGTATGCGGTGAAGGTAATGTTTGGTGCTTGTCTTGCCGTAGCTGCCTGTGATGCCTACTATTTTCAGTCCGGGCATTGATCTGAGCATTTCAGCCGCCTCGTTATAGTAACGGCGGTTTATCATGTTCTCGACCGGTTTGAGAATAAAATTCGACAGCATGATTATCGGATGCGACAGACAGTAAAGAGCTGTCATCGTCAAGCCGATATAAGTTAACACACTCTCGGGAGCCTTCGCAGATGCGAGCAACGCCACAGTGGCAGTGAGTAACGCGGATACAAGCGATGCCGTCACTATAATTCTGATCGCGCGACGCGTCATCACCAAAGGTTTCTTGTATTTTGCCGTAGCGAGCTTATATGTGTTCCAGATTGCGAAAAGCCCCATCAGCGATAACACTATCTGCCCGGCCGTAATGCTTGCGAGCGCCATGAAGACGAGCACAAGCGCTATCAGTCTCGGGAATGACGTAGTGTCGCCGGATGTCTTTATCCACCGCATATAGCGGTCGTTACGGTAAGAATTCTGCTGAAGCATCATCAGGTCGCGTCGGAGCTCGTAGAAGAGGCTCACGGCTATGATGATGTCGATTAATATAATATAGATTGACATGGTTTTATGCACCAGTGGTTAAAAAGCTTCGCAGCACGGCCGCAAAGCGGTAAGGATTATCGAGAAAACTGTAATGGCCGCATCCCGGGAAAGACACGAGGCCCGAATCAGGGACAAGGCGGTTAATCTTTTTCGCCATCTCCAACGGCGTAGCCGTGTCGTTCTCGCCCCATATCAAAAGCGTCGGGGCCTTGATTTGCGGTAGCACGGCCGTGAGATCTTCATTGACGACCTTGCTCAGCACGGCTTTCATCATCGGACTTGCCGAGGCGTAGTCGCTCGAACCGCGCGACGATCGCATGGCTTCGATATGTTTGTGGGCGCGCTCTTTGCCCATAAAAAGGTTGATGGCGGTCTTGGCTGCCTTGAACGAGTATACTTTGACGTAGTACGACATTTTGCGTTTGGGCTTGAGGCCGGCGGCGTCGACAAGAATGAGTTTCTCGACTTCGTTGCGCGACGAATAGAGTATCGCGATGCGGCCGCCGAACGAGTGACCCAAAAGGATAGGCTTAGCCAGTTCGAGACGTTTGATAAAAGCTTCAATCAGCTTAGTGTAATCGTCGACACCCCAGACAGTCGGAGGCTCGTCGGAACCACCGAAACCGGGAAGATCAATATTATATACGGTGTGTGATTCTGCCGCCACGACAGCTACTGATGCGAGAGTCGACGCGTTGCAGCCCCAGCCGTGCATCAATATGATGGGACTGCCGCTGCCGCTGACCTCGTATCTGAGCTTTATACCGTTTATTTCTAAAAATTGTTCCATTCTATTATCAGATTCTCAGCCGCATTTAATCAAATTGTTTGCGTCTGAATATGAAATTGCGGCCAAGATATTTCTCTCTTACGACAGGATTTTCAGCAAGTTCTTCAGACGTACCCTGATAAAGGATGCGGCCTTCGAACAGCAGATAGGCTCGGTCGGGGATGCTCAGTGTCTCGGGCGCG
>USIN01000193.1 GCA_900554715.1 uncultured Bacteroidales bacterium | reverse complement strand
GTTTAGGTGCAGATGCAGTTTTAATAGGAAGACCGTTTGTAACAGCTTCATTTGGTGGTAAAACGGATGGTGTTAAGACTTATGTAGAAAATATAAAAAATGAATTAAAATCAACTATGATTTTAACAGGATGTCAATCTATAAAAGATATAGACAGTAAGGTTATATATAATTATTAATCATAAAAAAACTCCGAAAGAATGCACTTAAGTTCTGAAGAAAAAGTAGAGATCTTTGAGAAGTACGGAAAGGGCAAGACTGATACTGGCTCGCCTGAAGCGCAGATAGCATTATTCTCTGTCCGTATCGCTCACCTGACTCAGCATCTGAAGTCAAACCACAAAGATCATACGACTGAGCGTGCTCTTAAGATGCTCGTAGGCAAGCGTCGTCGTCTTCTCGACTATCTGATGAAAAAAGACATCAACCGCTACCGTGCGATCATCGCTCAGAAAGAGCTCGGTATCCGCAAGTAAGCCAGCGCGCTCACTTAAAGATTACAAATCTGAGGCTGTCATCGTCACGTTGGCAGCCTCAGTATTTTTTTTATAACAATTTATAGTCATCAGACGTTATCAATATAATTGATATAAAAACATATTATTATGAATATAAAACTGACATGTATGGCCGCGACTGTGGCCCTCGCGCTGACAATGGGTTCATGCTCGGTGTTCAACGGCAGCAAGTCAAACCGCGTAAGCGGTGACAGCGCCCAGAAAATAGAAAATACAAACAAAAACAACAGCTCAAAGCCCTCGAAAGTGGACAAAACAGATAAAAACAGCGTCAATGCCGGCAAGGAATCCGCCAAAAATAAAACTGACGGCACATCGATAGCTTCGCGACTCAATGGCGAGTGGCGCCTAGTTCAGGTCGGTGACACCAAGGTGAGCGGCGATGAAGATATGCCGTATATTAATTTCGAGTCGTCGACCGGTAAATTCTATTCATCTAACGGTTGCAATATCCTTAACGGCAACTATAAGGTTGACGGTGACAAGATTTCTTTCAGCGGCGTTATATCGACGATGAAATATTGCGAATGGGTCAAATATGACTCAGCCATCACAGCCGTGCTTTCCGGAGAATCGCCCGTCAGAGTCACGATAACCAAACTTGGCAGCGACTATTATCTCGCCTTCCTCAACCCGTCGGGTAAAGAGTTGATGACAGCTGTCCGCGACAACATGGGTTTCCTTAACGGCAACTGGCAGATTGTAAGTGTCAGAGGAAAAGCGATAAATGATGACGAAGCGACGATTTTCATCGACGTGCCTGCACTGAAAGTCCACGGTAACACCGGCTGCAATTACTTTAACGGTGAAATTTATATAAACCCCGACAAGTCAAATGCCATCGATTTCAGCAATATGGGCCTTACACGCATGGCATGTCCCAAATTCGAGCAGGAACAGGCTATAATGCTTGCCCTCGAAGAGACAGCTACCGCGCTCGACCGCGGCGACGGCAATGCCATATTGCTTGACAGCGCCGGCAAGGAACTGATGGCGCTCAAAAGTATTCCTCTCAGCACAGAAGAATAAGACTGAATCTTAACGTATAGAACTGACGCCGCCTGACGATGTGACATACATCGCGGGGCGGCGTCGCTTTTACGATTTTGTTATATCGCGCAAACGCAGTATCTTTGCAGACAATAAATCTCCGAGAGATGGAAAAAATCGTTTTGACTATAAAGAAATTCTATTACAGGCATCCGATAATCAGCAATCTGATGCTGATATTTGTGGCAGGCATACTCGTCGTGGTCATTGGTCTCGTCTTCCTTGACTTCTGGACTCGCCACGGCGAGACGTCGACAGTGCCCGAAATCAAGGACATGCCTTATCAGCAGGCAGCCGAAATACTTAGCCGCAACGACCTCGAGATCGAGATCTCTGACTCGATATATGACCGCGGTATCGCTCCCGGCACAGTGGTCGAGTCGTGGCCCAAAGCAGGAAGCGTCGTCAAGCGCGGCCGTCAGGTCTTCGTGACCATAACGGCTTTTTCGCCAAAGATGGTGTCGCTCACGATGCCTGTCACCGGCGTGTCGTCGCGACAGGCCACAAGCTATCTCGAGGCTGTCGGAGTGACAGCTGTCAGAATCGTCAGCGTACCCTCGCAGTATCCCGACCTTGTCGAGCGCGCTCTTGTCGACGGCAAGCCGCTGGCTGTCGGTTCGGTTATACCCGTCACCTCGGTCGTGACGCTTGAAGTCGGCGCCGTGCCCGTCGAAGAACCCGTCGATTCGCTTGACGCGGCCATCGACCGCGAGATTGAAAATCTTGACTTTGACGTCAATGAATAATGACGAACCCATATTGAACCCGATTGACGACGTCGAGGATTCCGAACTCGACAACGCAGCCGACGGCAACGGCCTCTATGAGCATTTCCGCTTCGTGGCTGACAAGGGACAGGCTTTGCTGCGTGTCGACAAATTCCTTGTCGCCCGTCTCGAGAAGTCGTCGCGCAACCGTGTCCAGCAGGCCGCCGAGGCCGGATGTATTCTCGTCAACGGCAGAGCGGTCAAAAGCAACTACCGCGTCAAACCGCTCGATGTCGTCCAGGTCGTCATGGACCGCCCCCGCTATGAGTTCGAGATAACGGCCGAAGACATACCTCTTGACATCGTCTACGAAGACCGTGAGGTGCTTGTCGTCAACAAGCCGGCAGGACTGGTAGTGCATCCGGGGCATGGCAATTATAACGGGACTCTTGTCAACGCGCTTGCCTGGCATTTCAGAGACACGCCTGACTATGACGTCAACGACCCTCGTCTCGGACTCGTGCACCGCATAGACAAAGACACATCCGGCCTGCTCGTCGTCGCCAAAACGCCTGACGCCAAGACCAATCTCGGCCGTCAGTTCTTCGAGAAGACCACGCGCCGCGAATATGTGGCCGTCGTCTGGGGTGTGCCTGACGCCAAAGGCCGCATCGAAGGCAATATAGGCCGCTCGCTCAAAGACCGTCTCAAAATGGCTGTCTTCGACGACCCCTCGATAGGCAAACATGCCGTCACTCACTATGAGGTCATCGAGCCGCTCGGCCATGTCTCGGTCGTCAAGTGCGTGCTTGAGACCGGGCGTACACATCAGATACGTGTCCACATGAGCCATATCGGACATCCGCTGTTCAACGACGCCCGTTATGGCGGCGACATGATAATCAGAGGCAATCCGTCGTCGAGCTATCGCGCGTTTGTCGAAAACTGTTTTAAAGTCTGTCCAAGACAGGCGCTTCATGCGCGCACTCTCGGGTTTGTCCATCCGGTCACCGGCAAGGAAATGTTTTTTACCTCTGAAATTCCCGACGATATGAAATCACTTATTGAAAAATGGCGGATATACTCGGGAGCTTCAAATTTTAACGGTGTAAAGGTTTAAATTAATATAACATAAGCACGAAAAACTCTCTAACATTATAAAGAGTTAATTATTTATATTAAATTTGAAGGCTGAATTTTAAAAACGAAGCAAAATGACTATGTCATCGACAGAATATAAAGATAATATAATACCTGAAGAATTTGCCGATATCGCGCCTTATCGCGAGAATCAGTATACAGAAGTTATGACCCGTCTGGTCAAAGAACCCGGTTTCGAGCATGCTGTCAGATATGTAATGCCCGGCGTCGATTACGACGCTTTTGTCAAAGGCCTTTTGTCGGTCAAGACACAGAGCCGTTTCCAGCAGGACATCATGGGCAACTTTCTCGAAGGCCTTGCGGCCTCGACCACGGCCGGCATCTCTATCGACGGCCTCGAAAACTGCGACAGGAATAAAAACTATACCTTCATAAGCAACCACCGCGACATCGTGCTCGACGCGTCGTTTCTCAATCTGTGTTTCATCCGCGAGAAGATGCCCCTGACACAGGTCGCTATCGGCAATAACCTGCTGATTTACGAATGGATAACAGATCTCGTCAAGCTCAACCGCAGCTTTATCGTCAAGCGCGATTCAAAAGTCGTC
>USIN01000192.1 GCA_900554715.1 uncultured Bacteroidales bacterium | reverse complement strand
ACGAGGTATGGGTGATGGAGATGATCGGCAAGGGAGCCGAGAAGGGTGCGGTCTGGGTGGCCGTCAGGATTCCCGACAACGCCATCTGCGGCCATGCCAACGAGCCCCGTATCCGCCAGGTGGATTTCAAGGACAAGAAGAACGTGCTTCACTCCAAGGATGTGATATCTTTCGCCCGCAAGCGCGGCTATTTCAATGGCAAGGATGAGGAATTCAGCTTCGCCGACGCATACGCAGAGCATGATGCCGGAACACGCCGTGGCTGCGACGGCCGCGTCTGGACATATTTCCGCCGTTTCAATAAAGACGCCGACAAATACTTCGCATGGATCAACGCCGACAGCGACGTGCCGATGCCTCTCTATATCATCCCCGACAAAAAAGTGTCGCTCGCCGAGATGCAGGATGCAATGCGCGACCTGTTCCAGGGTACTCCCTACGACATGACTCAGGACATAGGTGCAGGTCCCTTCCACGTGCCTTACCGCTGGCGCCCGATGGAATATGAGGTGGACGGCAAGAAATACTGCATGGAGCGTGCCATCGCCACCCAGCAGACCGGCTTCTCGTTTGTCGCCTCGGTCAACGACGGCCGCCACGACGCCATGCGCGGCATCCTCTGGTTTGGCGTCGACGACGCCAACACATGCGTCTATGTGCCGGTGTTCAACTCGACGCCCGAGGCTCCGCGCCAGCTCGCCCACGGCAACGGCGACATGTACACGATTTCGTGGGACGCCATGTTCTGGACCAACAACTACGTCGCCAACCAGGCCTATAACCGCTACTCGCAGATGATCGGCGACATACGCCGCGTGCAGAGCGGCCTCGAGGACGGCATCGGCGACGCCGTAGCCAAAGCCGCGACCGAAATCGCCCCGCTCGACTACGCCGCAGCCCAAAGCCACCTTGCCGAAGTGACAAACTTCTGGACCGCCAAAGCCACCGCCGACTACAAGAATCTCGGCGACTATCTCCTGGTCAAATATCTCGACGGCAATATCAAGAAAGAAGACGACAAGGGCTTTGCCCGCACACCCGAAGGGATGCCGGTGCAGCCCGTCTTCGGCGGCTACAACGACCGCTACTTCCGCTCGATTGTCGACGACGCCGGCGAGCGGCTCAAAGTCAACGAACCGTCAAAGTAATCCGAACCACAGTAATCCAGATCGCAGATGAACGATTTTTTCAAAGTCCTGAGACGCTTCGTACCTCCCTATAAGAAGTACCTCGCGCTCAACATCATCTTCAATATCCTCTCGGCGCTGCTGACCCTCTTCTCCTTCGCCCTGGTCATCCCTATTCTCGAGATGCTCTTCAAGGTCAAGGAGGCCACATATGTATATATGGCTCCCGGGTCGGCAAACATCAAGGACGTTGTCGTCAACAATTTCTATTACTACACCCAGGAGTCTATCGCCTCGGTCGGTCCCGAGTGGACCCTCGCGATTCTTGCTCTCCTCCTGATTGTGATGACCGGTCTGAAGACCGGCACCTCGTACCTGAGCTCATATTTCATGGTACCGCTGCGCTCGGGCATCGTGCGTGACCTGCGCAACTACGTCTACGACAAGATCACGGCGCTGCCCATATCGTTCTTCACGGCCGAACGCAAAGGTGACGTCATGGCACGCATGAGCGGCGACGTCGCCGAAATCGAGTCGTCGGTCATGGCCTCGCTCGACATGATGTTCAAGAATCCGGTGATGATCATCGCCTGCATCTCGATGATGCTCGTCATCTCGTGGCAGCTGACAATCTTTGTCTTCATTCTGCTGCCGGTGGCCGGATATGTCATGGGGCGCGTCGGCAAACGTCTCAAACAGAAGTCACTCGCCGGACAGAACCAGTGGGGTGTGCTGATGTCTAACATCGAGGAGACCCTCGGCGGCCTGAGAATCATCAAGGCCTTCAACGCTGAAGACAAGGTCATCACACGCTTCCACCGCGAGAACGAGGTCTTCCGCCGCCTGTCGAACAGCGTCGCGCGCCGTCAGGCTCTCGCCCACCCGATGAGCGAGTTCCTCGGCACGATAGCCATATCGCTGGTGCTGTGGTTCGGCGGCAGCCTCATTCTGTCGGGCCACACAGAGATGAGTGCGGCATCGTTCATCTACTATATGATAACCTTCTACAACATCATCAATCCGGCCAAAGACCTCTCGAAGGCCGCCTACTCGATACAGAAAGGCCTCGCCTCGATGGAGCGCATCGACAAGATACTGTCGACCGACAACCCCATCAAAGACCCCAAAGAGCCTCTGCCCGCACCGCGGCTCAAGAAGGCCATCGAATACCGCAACGTCTCGTTCAGCTACGGCTCGAACGAGGTCATCCACCACGTCAGCCTGACGATACCCGCCGGCTCGACCGTGGCGCTCGTCGGTCAGTCGGGCTCGGGCAAATCGACCCTCGCCGACCTGCTGCCGCGATTCTACGACACCGACAGGGGCACCGTCGAAATCGACGGAGAAGACATACGCCGCTTCAGGGTCCACGACCTGCGGCAGCTGATGGGCAATGTCAATCAGGAAGCGATACTATTCAACGACACGTTCTATAACAACATCACTTTCGGCGTCGACAACGCCACGACCGAAGACGTCATCGCCGCAGCCAAAATCGCCAACGCCCACGAATTTATCGAAGCGTCTGAAAACGGCTATGACACTATGATCGGCGACCGCGGCTGCCGCCTCTCGGGCGGACAGCGCCAGCGTCTGTCGATAGCGCGCGCGATACTCAAGAACCCGCCCATCCTCATCCTCGACGAGGCCACGTCGGCCCTCGACAGCGAGAGCGAACACCTTGTCCAGCAGGCACTCGACCGACTGATGAAAGACCGTACGACCATCGTCATCGCCCACCGTCTGTCGACGATACGCAACGCCTCGATGATATGCGTCATGAATGAAGGACGCATCGTCGAGAGCGGCACCCACGACGAACTCATAGCCCGCGACGGCTACTACAAGCATCTGGTCGAGATGCAGTCGGTGGCGAGCTGAAAACGCGACTGCACATTAGACCCGCGCGTGTGCCAAAGGTTAACATATTGTTAAAGTTTCAAAACTTAGCATTTTTTCATTAATTTTGCTTTATCGGAAAACGAAATAAACAGAGCAACCTATTATGGCAAAAATCAAAGGAGCCGTCATCATAGACATCAACCGCTGCAAAGGCTGTGACCTCTGCGTCGTTGCGTGTCCGGCAGATGTGCTCGAACTACAGCCCAAAGAAGTCAACGACCGCGGCTATCACTACGCCTATGACAAAAATCCCGACGCCTGCATCGGCTGCGCCTCATGCGCGGCTGTCTGTCCCGACGGATGTTTCACGGTCTACCGCCTCGTCGACAAGCAATAACAAATTCTATAATCCCGAACATAATGGAAGAAGAAGTAAGATTGATGAAGGGCAACGAAGCCATCGCCCACGCCGCCATCCGCTACGGCGTCGACGGATACTTCGGTTATCCCATCACTCCCCAGTCTGAGATTCTCGAGACCCTTGAGGCCGAGATGCCATGGGAAACGACCGGCATGGTCGTGCTTCAGGCCGAAAGCGAAGTCGCCGCCATCAACATGGTCTACGGAGGCGCCGCAGCCGGCAAAGCAGTCATGACATCGTCGTCAAGCCCGGGCGTCAGCCTCAAACAGGAAGGCATTTCATATATCGCAGCGTCAGAGCTGCCCGCACTGATAATCAACGTAATGCGCGGCGGCCCCGGCCTCGGCACCATTCAGCCCTCGCAGGCCGACTATTTCCAGGCCACAAAAGGCGGCGGCCACGGCGACTATCACCTCATCGTCCTCGCCCCGGCCACAGTACAGGAAATGGCCGATTTCGTCGGTCTCGGCTTTGACCTCGCCTTCAAATACCGCAACCCGGCGATGATACTCGCCGACGGCATCGTCGGACAGATGATGGAGAAAGTCATTCTGCCCCCGTTCCGCCCGCGCCGCACCGACGAGGAGATAGCCCTCCAG
>USIN01000191.1 GCA_900554715.1 uncultured Bacteroidales bacterium | reverse complement strand
CATCATCTGCGTCATCAGAATTCGCCACAACATCAAGATGTTGACTCCGGCGCTCTGCGGCCAGTTGTTGCATCAAAGCCTCAAGTCTCTTGCGCTTTTCGTCAAGTTCGGCTAACATAGCGCCGATTTCACCTGAAAGTTCTGTTACTTGATCTATCAAGTCCATAAGCATAAAGTTTATCTGAATGTCTTGGTCAGCATCGCCTCGATTGCCTTCCTGAGGCTTTGGCGGCTGCAAAAAAAGTTGTTTACCATTATTACGACGACGTGTGTCGGCTTGCCGTTGACGCCGAGTTTATAGCCCGCATAGCATTGCACGCCGTTGACACTGCCGGTCTTCATGGCGATTTTGCCCTGCAGGGGCGTTTTGGCGAGAAATCCTTTCATCGTACCGTCCTTGCCCGCTTTGGGAAAGAAACTCACAAATGTGGATGACTTTTCATTTTTAGCCATATACTCGAGCACACCGGCGATAAATCTGGGCGAAAGACGGTTCGTGCGGGCGAGTCCGCTGCCGTCGCTTATGACGACAGTCTTGGTCGACAGTCCGCGCTCTGTCCACAGCTCTTTTTCCTTCTTGATCGCCTGATAGCGGCTGTCTCCGGGCAACGTCGCCCTTAGCATGCCTTCGGCAAAAAGATTATCACTTCTGACCATCAGACTCTTGAATATATCTTTCGATGCCGGTGATTTATGGCTGTAAACGAGCTCTGATGCGTCAGCATCGCCGGTCTTGACCGTTTTATCAGTAAGACTGATGCCGCTTTCGCTCATGCGGCTCATCAGCTGCGCCGTAAATACAGCCGACGGATCAGGCATCGTCGTGCTGATAACCCATTTTTTATTAGCAAACGAACGGGCAAAAATAAACAGCTGGTTTGAATTGATTCCCCGCAGCTGCTGATTGCCGGCCGTCGTCGTCACGCGCTCTATTTCAAGCCCGGGAGCATACGGCTTGACATTGCCGGTTGCCGGAGTGACTGTCAGCGTATTGTCCATGAAATTAAAGCCATACAGGCCTGCGCCATAGCCGCATGCGACGTCAGAAATCTGCCATTCAGGAATTTGGCCTGCGTTCGACAGCGTCTGTTCAATAATGATGCGCCCGTTGATTTCTTTTATTCCCAGTCGTCTGATGTTTGAGACTATCGAATCGCAGAAACCAAGATTGCCCTTGAAATTCTCACTTTCGATTGTCGGGTCGCCTACAGATCTGACAACCAGATTGCCCTCCCAGACTCCACTGTTGTCTTTGCTCCTGTTCCCAGTGAGGCTGACATCAGTGGTAAATCTGAAATTTTCACCGAGAAAATGAAGAGCCGAAGCCGTTGTCACGACCTTCATGACACTCGCCGGCATCAGAGCCAGAGACGAATTGCGGTCTGCGATGACACGTCCCGTTTTCAGGTCTTTTATATAAATGCCGATTGATGTGGCATTTTCGTTTTCAATTCCGAGTCTGTTTTGTGCTGTTACAGATTCACTTCCCCATACAAGCACAGCAAACACACCTCCGATAAATATATGTTTTATCATTATTTATAATTCTAATTTGCGAAACAAACTTTTCCAGGCATAAAATTGCCGAAAATCTCACGAAGTTACTAAATTTGGGCGAAACATGCCCATTTATTATGAAAAATTTGTAACTTCGCGAGTCATAACAGCCATCATGTTTATAAATATTGTGCAATGGTATTGAAGACCCGAGAAAAACTTATCGAAGTTGCCCGGCAGCTCTTTGTCCACAAAGGCTTGGAAAATACGACAATGAACGATATTGCCAATGCCTCAGACAAAGGGAGACGTACTATATATACATATTTCAGAAACAAAAAAGAGATATACAACGCCGTTCTCGAGCACGAAAGCGACATGATGGTGTCAAAGCTGCGCGAAATCGCCATGTCAGCCGACGAACCGGTCGTGCAGCTCACCAAATTCCTCGCCCTCCGGCTCGAACAGGGGCGCACCATCGTCACGACATACACCACGATAAAAAACCTGTTTAAATTCGATGTCAAACGCATGGACCGCATCCGCCGCCTTGTCCACGACAAAGAAGTCTCCCTGCTCAATATCATTCTCGACCGTGGCGTCGACGACGGCAGTTTCGACGCCGGTCGGGTCGCCCTACTCCGCGGTTTTGTCGTCAAGTGTCTGCAATGCTTTGACTTCGACGGCATAGGCGACGCCGCCCGACTTGAAAACTCGCGTCAGGCCAACAACGATTTTATAAATTTCATCATCAGCGACATATCTGTCGTGAAAACCCGGACGGCAGGCTCATAGATCTACAGACATTCATATTATATTAACTCAATAATAGACATGACAATGAAATTACTCGAAGGAAAAACCGCATTAATCACAGGCGCAGCCCGTGGCATCGGCAAAGCTCTTGCATTGAAATTTGCCGCCGAGGGTGCCGATATCGCATTCACCGACCTTGTAATCGACGAAAACGGCAAAGCCACCGAAGCCGAGATCGCCGCTCTTGGCGTCAAAGCCAAAGGTTATGCCTCTAATGCCGCCGACTTCAACCAGACCAAAGACGTTGTCGCCGAAGTCGTCAAAGATTTCGGACGCATCGACATCCTCGTCAACAACGCCGGTATCACTAAAGACGGCCTCATGATGAGAATGACCGAGCAGCAGTGGGACGCCGTCATCGCCGTCAACCTCAAGAGCGCATTCAACTTCATCAATGCCGTGCTGCCCGTCATGCTCCGCCAGCGTTCAGGCTCTATCATCAACATGGCCTCTGTCGTCGGTGTTCACGGCAATGCCGGCCAGTCTAACTACGCCGCATCTAAAGCCGGTCTTATCGCCCTTGCCAAGAGTATCGCTCAGGAAGTCGGCTCTCGCGGCATCCGCGCCAATGCCATCGCTCCCGGCTTTATCGAGACAGCCATGACGGCCGCCCTTCCCGAAGACATCCGTGCCGAGTGGACGAAGAAAATCCCCCTGCGCCGCGGCGGTCAGGTCGAAGACATCGCCAATGTCGCCACATTCCTTGCCTCAGACATGTCATCATATGTCACAGGTCAGGTCATTCAGGTCGACGGCGGCATGAACATGTAATATCTCCCCTTCCCTGACAATCACATAATAAAACAGAGGCCTCGTCATCGAGACCTCTGTTTTATTATGTTTTTAGCATCTGTTATTACTTAAAATACCGGGAAAGTCGACTGGTTTTCTATATATTTCTGTTCCATCTGTTTTTGGATAATAAACAGGATTACCGGACATATCTACATCTTTTGCCTTTACAGTATCAATGCCATCAACCATCTGTCCTTGCAACATGGGGATTTGTGGTACTTGTGGCATTTGTTGTATTGGTTGCTGAATCTGTGCCTGTCCGTATGGCATTGCCTGCTGATAACTATTCTGCAATTGTGCTAATCTATCTTGATACGGTTGTATTTGTTGAAATGGTTGCGCAAAATACGGATTACCATACTGCATATCTCAAACCTCCCTTGTTTTTATAACTATATTTTACAATAATAAGAGGTTGATTAACACGCCATGATAACGCCATAAATACGCCATTTTCTATTAATACAAAGAAAAGCCCCGACAATACATCGGGGCAACTTTCATAATTTTCTTCTTTAATTTTCTGTTTATGCGGTCTACGGTTCTTGTGCTGTAACCCATGATTTCTGAAGCTTCTGCAAGTGTTTTTTCTTCGTAAACACGCAATCGGAATAACTCTTTTTCTCTGGAATCAAATCCAGCTTCACGCAAATAGAAGATTCTTTCATCTTCTGAAAAGTCTTTATAATTATCCATTCCACCGTCCTCCCTGTTAGTGGAATCAATATTACACCGGGAAAATGCCTTTAAGAGCAAAGCCTAAAACAATACCGATTATGCCAGTTATGACATAAGCAATAATTTTGTCCTGTAATTTTCCTGGTTTTTCCATGAGTGCTTTTAAATTGTCGTTCATTTCGTCAACTGTATCTTTGATGTGTCCCAGATCGTTGTTGTATAAAGCAATTTTCTGTTCTAGCGCATTGATACGATTAAAAA
>USIN01000190.1 GCA_900554715.1 uncultured Bacteroidales bacterium | reverse complement strand
AGGCGCAACGCGCCGAAGTGCGTGTAACATGGCAATTGCCGCAAGTGAGCCGCGTTAGCGGCGGCACTGACTAACGCGCGGCCTCACTCTCCTCTCGAGGCCGAGCTATCAAATTTGTCCTCGTGCCGGCGGCTTGCCGCCGTGTGGAACTACGGCTTCAGCCGTAGCAGCCAACCCATTGGGCTCCAAAGACTGAATCCCTTGGTCCATGATGCCTGTAATGCGTTTAAGTTATTGGGCGAGCTGTCCGACGGCGCGGATGACGGTAGTTGGATGGTCGGGGTCGTTGGCTATGACCGAGATCCGGGCGTTGAGGAGCGAGCCGGGCAGAGCCGAGGGATCGACGGTGACTGTCACGGTGGCGTGCTTGCCTTTTTTGACGCTTGTCTTGTCGCAGCTGGCGGTGACGCCGGGGTCGGTGGTGTAGACGCGGCGTATCTCAAGCGTCGATTTGCCGCGGTTCTCGATCTCGAAGGTGCGGCTTACGGTTCCTCCGTCGGACGGGAGACGCCCGAAGTCGACAGTCTTGTCCGCGATGACTATCTCGGGCGCTTTGGCGCGTTCGCCGGGCGTCAGACGGCTGAAATCTTCGTTGACGATGGCGGTCAGAGGTATTGTGTAGGCCGCTTTGCCTTTGTCGGGTATGATGCTGACCGAGTCTTCGACGAGTCCGTAGAGGTTGTTTTTAGAACTGTGGTAATAGCAGACAATCGACACCTGCTCGCCCGGGGACAACCGAACCGTATCATGTCCGGAAGTCGTTTCCACTTTCCCGGATAACAAGGTAACACTCGATGCAAATTCATCATCATAACTCAACACGTTGAACCTTTCGATACCTGGCCGAACATGACGGCGCCGTTGCGCAGCTTCATCGCGTCCATCTCGACGGGGTAGCGCCGGGCGACAGAAGCCGACGAGCCGACAACGACCCCCGTGATTGTCAGCTTTGAGCGTTTGGCCGGAGTATTGGTGTCGACCTGTATCTTCTTGTTGAAGCGACCGGGACGTCCGGCAGGGTCATATTTGACAGTTATCGCCGCCGTGTCGCCGGGAGCTACAGGCGCGGTGCTGTAGTCGGGTGTCGTGCAGCCGCAGGATGTGTGGACGTCAAGTACGACGAGCGGCGCATCGCCGGTGTTGACGTATCTGAAGAGGCAGGTAGCCACGCCGTTGTCTTCGTCGAAGGCTCCGAAATTGTGTTCGGTCTCGAGCCACTTGATTTCCGGCGATGTCGCACCGGCATAAAAGCCGATGAGTGAGGACGCTAATAGGTATAAAGCCTTCATGATGTCTTAAAATAATGAATGGCATGCCGCTTGTGCGGCACACCATCCTGATTATTCGCTTTTGAATCTGTTAATCGTAAGTTTGTATGGATTATTCGGTTTTTTTCTTGCAGGCGGCGCGTTTTTTGGGCGCTGCCTTTTTGGCCGGTTCCTTAGCTTCCTTGCTTTCTTTGACTTCGGGTTTGGGCTGACGCAGCAGATGTTCTTCGTTGAAGTGTTCGATGTTTTTGCGCATCGACACGACCTCTTTGTTGAGCATCTCGATTTCGGCGGCCTGATTGCGGATAGTGGTCAGGAGCGAGTTGAGTTCCTCGTTCTCGATCGAGAGGGGATACTGTTCCTCGACGCGCACGATGAAGTCGGCCAGAACATTCATGTAGTTTGTGAAAGCCTGGAACGGAGTTTCATAGGGGCTGAACATGCTGTGGGCCGCGCCGTCGGCGAAGTGCTTTGTCGACATATAGTAGAAGTGGTCGGAAGCCTGGAGATACCACCAGTCCTGTTTGAGGCGGCGGTCATCGCAGAGGCGCACGCGCTCGGCGACCGAGTAGAGTTTCTCGAATGCCTCGTTCTGGAGCTTGTTGCCGAGCCATGCCGAGGTGTCGCGGGCTTCGTCGGCACCCGAGATGGGGTGCATGATCGATATTTCGCCGACGGGTTTGATTTTCGAGATGGCTTCGGAGGGTGTCCAGAATTCGATGCCGCGTTCGGCTGCGAATCGCGGAAGGGCTTCGAGGAACTGGAAGATGCCCGAGTTGGCGGGCTGGAAGCCGCCGAAGGTCTCGAGGTTCATGAACAGGTTGATAATCTGTTCATCTGCCGGAGTCGATGCGATCCAGTCGATATATTTGTCGGCAGTGAGGGGATATTCGCTCCACGATGTATCGCCGAAACGTTTCGAGATGTCGTCGCTGAGTTTGGCGTTGCGCAGCAGCAGTTTGAGCTTGGGCGACGAAGCGGCTGTATAGACATAGTCGGGTGATTTCCAGCCGAGGATGTGCTTGGCGCCTTCGGTGAGGACGCCCTTGAAGCCCATGGCCGTGATCTGCGGGGCGAGGTCGTCGAAGTAAATCAGCTCGGTGTTGTGGAGCACTTTGGGCTTGACGCCGAGGAGCGCGTGCAGCTTGTCGCACTCGACTTTGACCTGTTCGGCAAATTCGACGGGGTCGTTGAGCGATGCGAGCGAGTGGGCGTAAGGTTCGGCGACAAATTCGACGCAGCGTGTGTCGGCCAGACGCTTGAGCAGGTCGATGAATTCGGGCACATACTGCTCTATCTGCTCGATGGCGGCACCGGTGATCGAGATTGAGCATTTGAAAGCACCCTTGCTGTCCTCAATCATTTTCAGGAGGGTGCGGGCGGCGGGTATGTAGCTCTGCTCGGCGATGCGGCTTATGATGTCGTCGTTGAGAAAATCGTCGTAATAGTAATGGTCATTGCCGATGTCGAAGAAACGGTAGCGTTTGAGACGGAACGGCTGATGAATCTCGAAATTGAAACAAATGGCTTTCATATTGAGTGTTACGTTTATTGTCTGTTGAGTACTTTGTTATAAATGTCGATGACTTTCTGTCCTGCCTTGTCCCAGGTTATCTGAGCGACTTCGGCGAGGCCGTCTTCGCGCAGCTGCTTGTACATGGCCGGGTAGGTCACAATGGCGTTGATGGCGTCGGCCATGGCGTCGATGTCCCAGTAGTCGGTCTTGATGACATTGTTCAGGATTTCGGCGCAGCCCGACTGTTTCGAGATTATCGAGGGGACGCCCATCTGCATGGCCTCGAGCGGTGAGATGCCGAAGGGCTCTGACACCGACGGCATGATGTAGACGTCGCTGGCTTTGAGCATTTCGTAGACCTGTTTGCCTTTCTGGAAACCGGGGAAGTGGAAGCGGTCGGCGATGCCGCGTTCGGCGGCGAGAGCGATCATCTTGTCCATCATGTCGCCCGAACCGGCCATGACGAAGCGTACGTTATGGTTGTTCTTGAGCACCTTGACTGCGGCCTCGACGAAATATTCGGGGCCTTTCTGCATGGTGATGCGGCCCAGGAAGGTGACAATCTTCTCTTTGGGTTTCTCGACTTCGACGTCGAGGAGTTCGCGGCTCAGAGGCACGACAGCGTTGTGGACGGTCGTAACCTTCGAGGGGTCGATGCCATATTTCTCGATGACGGTCTGACGGGTGAGGTTGCTCACGGTGATGATATGGTCGGCGTGGATCATGCCGTCGCGCTCGATGTTGAACACCGTCGGGTTGACATTGCCGCGCGAGCGGTCATAGTCGGTTGCATGGACGTGGATGACAAGAGGTTTGCCTGTAACCTGCTTGGCGTGGATGCCGGCGGGGTAGGTGAGCCAGTCATGGCTGTGGATGATATCGAAGTCGATCGTGCGGGCGATGACGCCGGCGGTGATCGAGTAGTTGTTGATTTCCTCGAGAAGGTTGTCGGGGTAGCGGCCCGAGAACTCGATGCAGCCCAGGTCGTTGGTGCGCATATAGTTGAAGTCGGCGTAGATATGGTCGCGCAGGGCGAAGTAGAGGTCGGGCGACATCACTTTGCCGATGCGCTGCTCGACGTAGTCGCGGCTGACGTCACGCCAGGCCACGGGCACTTGTGATGTGCCGATGATGTGGGCAAATTCTCGGTCTTCGTCTCCGTAGGGTTTGGGAATGACAAACGTGATGTCCATGTTGCCGCAGTTGTGCATTCCCTTGGTCAGTCCGTAGCTCGCCGTTCCCAATCCCCCGAGAATGTGGGGAGGAAACTCC
>USIN01000189.1 GCA_900554715.1 uncultured Bacteroidales bacterium | reverse complement strand
CTATCGGCATCATCGAAGAAGCGACCGACGACGACATCGCCGTGCGCCTCGAGAACGGCGAGCGCCACAGCATCGAGCCCGAGAAATGGGGCAATATCATCTACCGCTACGACGAAGAAAGCGGTAAAGTCAGCGAAGAGGAAATCGGCAGCTTCACCCAGTATCCCGTCAAACTCGCCTGGGCACTGACAATCCACAAAAGCCAGGGACTGACATTCGACAACGTCGTCATCGACGTCGGCCGCGGCGCCTTCAGCGGCGGTCAGAGCTATGTCGCCCTCAGCCGCTGCACCAGCCTCGAAGGCATAAAGCTGCTCAGCACCATCAACGAGCGTGACATCTTCGTCAACCCGGCCATCGAGCGTTTCAGCCGCAGCTTCAACGACGTCAGCCGCATCGACGCCGCCATATCGGCCTCGCTCGCCAAAGCCGCCTACCGCGATGCTGCCGCAGCGTTCGACCGCCACGACTGGCGCGCCGCCGCCTCTTGCCTGTGTGACGCCGTCGGCCTCCGCAACGACCTCTCATCGCCGGCCGCACCGCGTCTTATCGCCCGCAAGCTAACGCTTGTCGACCGGTTGCAGGCTGAAATCGACCGCCTCAACGGCCTTCTCAACGAAGACCGCCGGCAGTTTGCCACGCTCGCAGCCGAATATGTCACCCTCGGCGACGACTGCTCGCGCGAAGGATGGGACATCAGCGCCGCCATCGCCAACTACGACAAGGCCATATCACTCGACCCGGGCTGCACAGCCGCTTACATAGGCAAAGCCCGCGCGCTCTTCGCCGACGGCGACAGCGACACCGCCGTCGACTGTCTCAACCGCGCGGCTGACATCGACACCTCCGACTGGCGCGCTCTTTACGAACTCGGCGTCTACTACCTCGGCGCCGGACGCCTGCCCGAAGCTCTCGAACGCCTTCTCACCGCCGCCGACCGCTGCGACGACGTCGCCGAAATCCACCTCGCCATCGCCGAAGTCTACGACACCGTCGGCGACGCCAAAATGGCACGCCGCCACCGCACCCGCGCCCGCAATCTCAGAAAAGGAAAATAAGATTTTCGGCCTACCCGACACTAACTTTTTGTCTGAAATTTGGCAGTAAGACAATTATTTTCTACTTTTGTAAGTGTCATCATAGAGAATATTAACACTGTATTACAGACATAATTATCACTTAAATGATACTTACAGATAAATCCTTAGCAACTCCTGATGTGATTCGAAATCTTGGAATGAGATTTCGCGATTACCGGATGAGGATGCAGATGACCCGCAAAGAGATTTCAGAAGCCGCCGCTATTGGTATGACGACCTTATATAAATTTGAGTCAGGGAACATGACTGACATTTCGTTCGACACGCTGCTGAGACTTCTTAGAGCCATAGGCCTCTACGAAAACTGGAACGCCCTCCTCCCCGAGCTACCCGAATCGCCATATCTTTATGATGATAAAGACAGAAAAAGACAAAGAGTAAGGAAAAGTAAAAAGTCAGAGTTATGAAGTTTTTGAAAGTAAATTTATGGGGACAAGAGATTGGACGACTCGTTTGGGATTCATCGACAAGACGGACATACTTCACATATAACCCTGAGCATAAAGATACAATACCTGATATCGCCCCTTTGCTTTCTCCAGCTCAAACCCGCAATATTTATCAGCCATTATATGGTGATGACCGTCCCATATATCAAGGACTTCCTCCATTTATAGCGGATTCGCTACCTGATTCATGGGGCAATACACTCTTCGATAAATGGGTTAAAGACAACAAGATACCGCGTAATAAGGTTACGCCGCTCTACAAACTGATGTTTATCGGACTAAGAGGCATGGGTGCTCTTGAGTATGAGCCTTTTGCCGATGAACTTAGCCACCAGCATACTATCGACGTAAAATCATTGTATGACTTGTCTTTGAAAATTCTTGAAGACAGGGATAACATTACTCTTAAAGCTTCGGAGGAGCTGACTCTGCAGGCTCTGCTTGCCGTAGGCACCTCTGCCGGCGGCCGCCAGATGAAGGCGATTATCGCCATCAACAACGAAACACACGAGATTCGTTCGGGACAAACCGATGAATTGGAAGGCTTTGAATATTACATCCTTAAATTCGGCCACAGCTCTATGCCCATTGCCGAAATCGAGACAGCATATTATAACATGGCTGTTGCAGCCGGCATAGAAATGGAAGAAAGCAAACTATTGCCTGTCGAAGGAATAAACCATTTCCTGACAAAGCGTTTCGACCGCAAAAAAGGCAAAAAGATTCATGTTCAGACATTAGCTGCCATTAATCCTGAAGCCCGCAGTTATGAGGACCTTATTGCGACATGCCGCGAACTATCGGTTTCCGAGTCAGAGATTGAACAAGTCTTCGCGCGTATGGTTTTCAATATCCTCGCCAACAATACAGATGACCATAACAAGAACTTTTCATTTCTCCTCGAGCAGAACGGTCAATGGCGACCGGCACCAGCTTACGACGTGACATTCATATTCAACACAAACGGCACAGGGCCGAACATCGAGCACAGACTTAGCATAGGAGGAAAGACATCGGATATTTCAAAAACAGATTTGCTTGATTTTGCAAAACATAACGGCATCAAAAATGCCGACGCAATAATCAACCGTGTTGCCGAAGCCATAGGACGCTTCGATGAATTTGCCTCAAAAAACAATATCGGTCAACCATGGCGGGGTATTATCCAGAAGGCTTTGACTGAAAGCCTTGTCTCGTCAGAATATATAGCCAATAGTTATGAGTCCGAACCAAATCTTAGAGACAAATATGGTCGAACCATCAACGATTTCTCAGTTAAGGTCAACAGTAAAGGTCATTTCGAGATGAGCGCAACTATCGACGGGAGGCGACAACGTCGATTCATAAGGCCCAACATGAATCTTTATAATGACCTGAAAGACAAAGATATCTTTAATCTCCCGCCAGAAGAAAGAATCAGGCTGATCGAAACATTATTCCCTTTGGAGTAACCCTTTTCATGGGCAGGCTTACCCTTTTGCCTTGACGGGAAGCACGCGGCGCGAGATGCGGAAGAAGGCGATGAGGACGGCGATGCCGGTTACGGTCCAGGTGACGGGGTAGATTATCATCAGCAGGCCGAAGTCGGCGAAGTGATTGGCGCTGGCCCAGACCCACAGCAGACGCAGCACACAGGTGCCGAAAATCGTCAGTACGGCCGGCGTCATCGAATAACCGATGCCGCGGAGCGACGCCCCGGCAATTTCATAACTGCAGGCCACGAACTGGAATATCAGCACGACCGTGATGCGGATAGTGGCATATTCGACCACCTCGGGCGCCGACGTGAATATCGAGATGAAAAAGTCTTTATTGAGCGCGACAACAGCATTGAGCGTCAGCGACATGGCAACAGCATATACCATGCCGACGCGGAAGACACGACGGCATCGCTCATAATTTCCCGCGCCAAAGTTCTGACCGGTAAATGCCACGACAGCCTGCACGAAAGCACTGATAATGAAATAGCTGTAAAACTCGTAATTGATAGCTGCCGCCGAACCCGCCACAGCCTGCGAACCGAAACTATTGATTGCCGACTGGATGAAGACATTTGAAATCGAGAAGACGACTCCCTGGATACCCGCCGGCAGACCGATCTGGAGTATCTTGGCTACCTCGCTGCGGGTTGCCCAGACTTTCAGATAGTTGAGTCTGAAAGGCTCCTCGGCGCGGTTGAGAATCCACGCGAGTATCGCCGAGCTGACGATATTGGCCGCCACTGTGCCGAGAGCGACACCGGCGACGCCCATCCTGAAGACGATGACAAGCACAAGATTGAGTATTACATTGACGACACCGCCGGCGACGAGGGCATAGAACGGGCTGCGGGTGTCACCGCGGCTGCGCATGATGGCCGAGCTGAAGTTATAAATCATCATAAACGGGAATCCGAGCGAAACTATCTTGAGATAGCCCGCGGCCTCGTCGATGACATCGTCGGGAGTGCCCAGCAGGGCAAGTATCGGTTCGGCCACGGTAAGACCTACTGTCATCATCAGCAGGCCGCTGATAAGGG
>USIN01000188.1 GCA_900554715.1 uncultured Bacteroidales bacterium | reverse complement strand
GGTGATGAATGTGCGTTTCATTTTGCGTTGCGTTGATTGTGTTATAATTTAATAACGCTCGAAAATGATTCTTTATTGTCGCCGGGAATGTGTATATTTGAGGGTTAATCTAAATAAAAGGAATTATGCTAAGACTTAACTGTTTTATTCGTGTCGACGCCGCACACAGGGCCGAAGTGCTCGAAGCCGCGCGCCGTCTTACTGCCGCCTCTCTGAATCAGGACGGCTGTGTGGCCTATGATATATTTGAGAGCGCTACGCGTCGTGATGTTCTGCTCATCTGCGAGACGTGGCGGGACGATGCGGCGCTCACAGCCCACAGCGACTCTGACGTTTTTGTCAAAGAAGTCGGACTGATGCGCTCTCTTGCCGAAATGAAACTCGAGACATTCGAGTTCTGACGGGTTTCTGCTTCATCGCTATGACTGAAGCCATGGCCTCTGAAAAGGGCCGTGGCTTCAGAAGTTATAGCCGATGCCGAAAGAAAATTCGGCGCGCCTGAGATATGAGGCATTGCTTTGTTCGGTGTCTTCGATATAGATTCTATCGAAACGATAGGTCTTGCCCAGGTCAGACAGGCCGTAAATGCCTTCTGCAAATATATGCCACCGCTTGCAGACATTGATGCCGATGCCGAGCGCCCAGCCGAGTTCCATTCCCGGTGTCGATAGTTTTTCGTTGATGTGTGTGGTTTTGCCATAATAGGTGTCATCGCATATCATCTTCGACGAGAAGTTAAAGTAAAGGTGCGGTCCTGTGTAGACATTCAGGCCGATAACTTTATTGTCAATGACTTTCAAACCGAAATCGAGCGGCATGCGCAGGCCGTATGTACGGATATTACCGTCATAAGTGTGCCGATTGTCTTCATTTTTAGTAGTGCCGTCGATTCTGATGTTGTCGGCATAGAACAGGAGACCCGGCTGGAAAAATGTCAGTTTGCCGAATGGAGCGAAATAGACCCCGCCAACCGAGAAGCCTGACCCCCAGCTTGTCATATATGAGTTTTTTGTCGATGTGCACATATCGTATGCGGCACGCACGCCGAAATACGCTTTGTCCTGAGCTGTAGCGGTGAATGTGGCGGCAGACGCAATGACGATTGCGGTCAGCAGTTTTAACAATTTCATGATATTAAGAGATTTAATGCTGATAAAATTTTTGTCGTCAGTCGATTGGAGAATCGATGCCGGTGATGTGATTATCAGAAGTTATAGCCCACACCGAGCGAAATCTCGGCTCGTTTGAGGTTGCTTTCCTTGCCGAGCTCGAAGCGGTCGGTCTTACCGAGATACGACAGTCCGTAGGCGCCTTCGAGATGTATGTGCCAGCGTTTGAAGAAATCGGCGCCGATGCCGAGCGCCCAGCCTATTTCCATGCCCGATGTCATGAATTCTTCGTCTACATGCGTTGTTTTGCCTCCATAGGTCTCGTCGCAGATCATTTTTGAGGCAAAGTTGAAATATAAATGCGGGCCGGTATAAACGTTGAGAGCCACAACGCTGTTTTCGAGTATGCGCAGGCCAAGGTCTATAGGCAGTCTGATGCCGAGATTGCGGATGTTGCCGTCGTATGTATGGGGATTGTATTTGTTTTCCGTCGTTCCGTCGAGTTTGATATTGTCGACATAAAACAGCAGTCCGGTCTGAAAGAATGTCCGTTTACCGAATGGAGCATAGTAGACCCCGCCGACAGAGAAGCCCGACCCCCAGCCGGTCATTTCGGTTACAGTGGTGGATGTTGTCATGTCGTAGGCGACACGGACGCCGAAGTGCGCATTATCTTGGGCGGCGGCTGAGACAGAGGTAATAGCTGCGATAAGCGCGACAGCCAATAACTTTAATGATTTCATGGTTTACAGCATTATTGGTTTATAGATGCCGTAAAGATATGAATAAATCATAGAATAATGCGCCTTATCTCAAAAAAATTATTCAAAAGCGTGCCAATCTTAAATCAGAACTGTATTCGGTTTCACCTCCGGGGGACTCTGACTATGTTCAGAACGCCTCTGGCATCCTCATCAGAGGCGGTGGGATTGTTGGATTAGAATAGTTGTTATGACTATCTGATGCGGCAGATTTGATGATTTGATAGAGCATGCCGCCGACATCGACGCCTATCGCATGATCGCCTGATATTTTAAAATATGGCATGACTATCGGCTGCGTTTCCCAACGGCCTGTAACCATCGAACGATAACTCTGTACACCTGCTTTGACACCCCAGCGATTGCTGAAGCTATAATCGGCATAAGCGCCGACCGACGGTATATTCATATATCCGGCCATCGCAGGCATCAGCGCCCGCAAATGACTGTAATAGCTACCGAAGAGGGTCAGGCTCAACCGGTCGGAAGCGCGATATGTTACAGACCCGCCGAAACCGTAGGAACTCGTCAGCCCTCTGAAATAGCCATATTTCAGCGCCTCGCCATAAACCGACAGCGTAAATTGTCCTAATTCCTGTTCCAACGTCAGACGCCCGCTCTCCACGGCCATTAGCCCCGGCATCGACACTGAAGCGGCAGCACCATAAAGACCGCCTGCATGCCACCGAAAAATATATGGCTCTGATGTGAATCCGACTTTATAGCCTGAGACCGGATGTAGCCCGGCAGCATAAGACGGCGGCAACGCAAAATAACACATCGGATCAAGTAATTCGTCGACAGGGCGCCATGGGCGCAATATAGCCCCGGCATCCGTCATGTCTATCAATTCGTCCCGCGCTCCGCCGACAACCAGAGTATCTGTTTCAGTGGTCTGCGACATAACGCAAACCGACAATATCAAAAATATGGCGGACGACAGAATCCTTTTCATTTTAGTATCGATTACGAATGCACGCAAATATACAAACAGAAAGCACGTCTATTGTAATTCACGCAGTTAATAAGAGTTAATGCCACTCGTAAAGCAGTGTTGCCAATTATCATGGTGTTGTGCACCGTAAAATTTTCGGCGGGACGCAACCATATAAAATGCAAGTCTGTCAATCACGACGCTGTTTCATGGCAACGAGTTCAAGAACACCTCTTATAATCTTCCCCAAAATCTTCTTGACAAGTACGACAGTGGCGCGATTACACTTCATGAATTGGTCAACGAACTGTTTGAGCCGTGGGAGCAGGTGGATGAATCCCAACACAGCCTTCTCGCCATCGCACTCCAGACAGCCGCCGGAGGAATCCCGACACCGCATGTCGGCACCGGCGCAGGCGGTTCCTCTTCCGATTTGCCTTGGAACGATAACGACAAGAACAAATACCAAAAAACGAAGTTCAAAGGACGGCGATAAGGAAGTTTGGAGTCGTATGAATACTACTGAAAATATTCAGTTAATTATATAGGATTACAGGAGAATATTAAACAGATACCCTGAGATTACAGCCGTCAGGAATATTACAGCGACAATCATGGCGACAAGTTTCTTTTTGAAGATGCTTGCAAGCATCGACATTTCGGGGATTGCCATACCTGCACCACCGATAACGAGTGCTATCACAGCTCCGATACTCATGCCTTTGCCCATCAATGCCACACCGATAGGTATTGCAGTCTCAGCCCTGATGTATAGAGGAACTCCGAGAATGGCGGCAACCGGAACCGCAAATGGGTTCTGAGGACCGGCAATCTTCAATACAAAGTCAGACGGCATATAACCATATATGACAGCTCCGAGGGCAACACCAATGAGCAAATACCAAATGATAGGGCGCAGACTGTTCCATGCCGAGCGAAAAGCAATAGAGAGTTTCCGACCCCACGGCAATAGCTTTGGATCAACCATGTCTGCCTCACCGCAACCACATGACGATTTTTTCAACCGTACATTTTTCATCCACTTTTGAGCATCCACCTTTTGCAGTCCCCATCCGAAGAATACGGAGCAAATAAAAGCAATTGCTACATATACAAGCATAGCCTTGATGCCAACGAGTGCGCCAAGCATAGCGATGATGATGGGGTTAAGCAGTGGGGAGGCAATCAAAAAAGACATAGTGGCTCCAAATGGCACTCCGGCATTAAGGAATCCTACCGTCATTGGTATTGTGGAACAAGCGCAGAATGGTGTGAGCGCACCGAATC
>USIN01000187.1 GCA_900554715.1 uncultured Bacteroidales bacterium | reverse complement strand
GGAGCGCGTTGGTTACTACGACAACAAAGCGCAGTATACGCGTCGCGTTGAGGTCGTCGACTTCCTTTATATAATATGTGTCTTCGCGCAGCTCTGTCGGCGAGGAGTAATAGCTGAGCTCCATAAGCGGTTCCCGTTCGATCGAAAGATTGCGGTCCTGTACACGACCACGTATCGCTGTATTGTTATATTCCTCCTCGATGTTGGCGTTATCGTCGACGGTCAGCAGCGTGGCAAAGCGTTTCGACACAAGTTCTGCAGGAATGTCATCGTCTCCGGCCTCGGCAGCGACGTTGCCGCCGGGAGTCTGCCCTTCTGTTTTCTCGACAGGTCTGGCTGCCTTGGCCAGAGCCATGGCCTTGTTGTAGTCTTGCTCTGAAGCCCGGAGGTCATTGAGACGGCGGTTAAGCTCGCTGCGCATATAATATGCGCCGGGGAAATCGGGGAAAGCTTCGATGACACGGTTGATGTCGACGATGCCAGCACGGTAATCACCTTTATTGCGATAGATAAGAGCTCGGTTGTAAAGTGCGCGGTAATCGTCGGGGTCAAGCTCGAGGACGCGGGTAAAGTCTTCGAGAGCACGGTCGTTGGCGCTCACCTCGGTCAGCAACAGACCTCGGTTGAACAACGCCGTCTGATTTAACGGCTCGAGCTGAAGGGCATAGTCATAGTCGGCCATGGCGCCGAAGTAATCGTCGAGATTATATCTGAGAAACGCGCGGTTGATATAGAGTCCGGCAAACTTAGGCTGAAGTCTGATGGCTGTATTCATATCGTCGAGCGCACCTTTGTAATCTTTGGCCGAATTGATGGCGATGTCGGCACGCATGATATAGGCATTAAGCGCGTTTTTATTGATAGACAGCGCCTTTTCGATATCTGCCGTCGCTCCGACCGTGTCGGCTCTGACGAGGCGCAGACGGGCGCGGCCGATATAGCCGTTGTCGAAGTTGGGATAGTAGCGCAGCAGTTCGTTGAAAGCCGTGTCGGCACGCTCATACTCCTCGATGTCCTGAAGGGCGAGCGCCTTGTTGAATATCAGATGGCGGTTGCGGGGCAAAAGCTCGATGGCGTGGTCATAGTCGCCGACGGCCTCGCGGGTGCGGCCGAGATTCTGGCGCGCGACGCCTCTGACCTCCCATGCGTCAGACAGGAAGGGATTGAGCTCGAGCGCTTTTGAAGCATCGGCTTCGGCACCGGCATAGTCATCGAGATTGAGCTTGGCGATAGCACGCAAAAAATAGGGACGCGCAAGATAAGGCTTGGCCTGTATAGCCTGATTGAAGTATTGTATCGACAGCATGTAATCTTCAAAATAGAGCGCGTTCTGCCCCACCCTTATCACCTGGTCGGTGTTGACCTGGGCATCAATGCGTCCGGCCGGGAAAATCACGGTCAGAAAAATCAGAATCAAAAGGCGGTTCAGTTTTGAAGACATATATGACAGCTGTGATAGCAAATTACTTATTGAAAGACAAATTTACTAATATTTTCGCTACCTGACCCACAAAAATTGTTAATCGCAGTTTTTATCTGTCAGTCTTCGATTACTAACTCATAAAGCGCTTCTACTATAGAATCTGACACTTCGCCTGATATGGCCCGGTCTCCTGCCCGATGCACATATCTGTCCCACAGGCTAATGACTTTATAAATGCGGTCGTGAGTCAACGATTTACGATGTTTTTCGACCCATTTGAGGGCTTCGGCGACATATGATTTCAAGGGATAAATCGACTTCTCGCCCAGACTGTATTCGAGATAGTCTTCATTATCCCAACCAATCTGATTTACAAAATAAAGCCACGGACGCACCTGTTCCCAAGTGTTCCAGTCGAGTGTGTCACCCTCGACAGCAAGAGCCGATTGCAATCCGCTGGCAATTTCTTCGGGATCAATAGCAAGCGAATCGGAGGGAGCGATATTGTGTTCGATTGAATATCTGAGTCCGCCGCAATCGTTTACAGCGCGACCGCCCATCATCACAGGCATTGCCATTATCGCAAGAGTTGTGATGACAGCAAGTCTTATCTGAGCCAATCTACCCATAACTTTCATTTATCCATCTTGTTTTCAATCATTACTGAATCTATAAAATCACTTTGGGCGCCTTGGGCGTCCCAGTTTATGTATCTGACAAAACGCAGTATTCGGTCTGTCCTTCGGTCAAGCTCCACACCCCATGGACTATCGCCGAAACGATAAACATTGCCGAATCCCGCCACCCGTTCAAGCTCAGGAAAGTCGGCAGCAGAGAGTCTGTCGCCCATCTTCAGCTCTCTGTATCTGAAACTCGGGTCAGCCGTCTCTACAACAAGCGGACGCGCCGGCTCAAGCGAATCGGCATCGCCGGCTGTTTCAAGTCCTACTGTATATACGATGCCGTTAAGACGATAATTTACAGTCCGATACAAGGGACGCGCGGTAGGAACATACCTTATTGTAATGACATCAACAAGTGCATCTCCGGTCGGTTTGAGTGGGGGCATATCATTCCATGACTTTCCTATAAACTGCTCAAGATTGCCGAGGCGCATTTTTACACGCTTTACATGAAGCTGACGCGCGAGACGTTGTGTGGAGGTTACATACGAGTCATACGAGTGAGGGTATTCCCAGTAATCACGGTCGGCAAGCGACGGTTGCGTCGCAATAACGCCCATTAACAATATCAGTTTCAACTTTCTCATCGTCGCCATATCATTTAAACACAGTCATGACCGGCATGCCAACGAGATAATAGTCATGAAGCAGACGGTCTTGACGCTCAGTGTAATACAACCTGTCGTTAAAGATTTCAGTTATCGCGTCGGTCATATAATAGGCAAATTCAACGTAAACACAATCAAGTTTCTCGGCTTCGATGCGTTCGGTTTTAATCACCTTTTCAGGGTCATTCTCGTAAAGGAAATCCCATACTCTCAGACTATGGGTATTGAAATCCCTGACATATTCGCGTTGTAATATAGCCGTGACCGGCAAGACAATAGCCCGATTGGCGCCTGGCGCAACGGTTTCAAGGCTAAAATGTACACGATTCGCAATCACCGCATCCGCGCCAACATATATCCTGTCGCTATAACCGAGCGTCAGGAAAGGCAGTATCGGCGCGAACGACAGCGTATAACTGTCATTAACTGAGTTATATCGATGGAGATAGACGCTTTTACAATATCCGGCATACTCACGCGGGTTTTTCGTCGGCAAATAGCTCGTAAACAGACTGATAGAATCGTTAAGTTTGTTGTGAACCGAAAAGTACAGCGAGTCGGTGGTTATGCTGTCAAGAGTCGCGAAGACTGCACCATCAACTCGACGTCCGCTAACGTCCTGTGGCAAAGCCCAGATGACGGCCGCCACGATAGCTATTGCGATATTTCTGCAGACAAGTTTCATAATCGCGAAGTTAAAAAAATGTTTTGAAACAAGGACTTCCTGAGGTAATTTTAGAGCATTTTTCTTCACCTGCGTTGCAACCAAGGTGCGGCGAGTGGTGTTTTAATGGTATTAATCACATCGCTTATGTCACATAAAAAACATATCGTTGTCGTCGGAGGCGGTTTCGGCGGACTGAATTTCACAAAACGAATCGATAAAAACCGTTTTGATGTCACAGTCATCGACCGTAACAACTATCACAGCTTCCCACCGCTTTTCTATCAGGTCGCGGCAGGCTCACTCGAACCGGCGAGCATCTCTTTTCCTTTCCGCCGCGAGCTGCGCGGCTGCAAGAACGGCGGATGCCGTTTTATGATGGGCGACGTCACCGAGATTGACCCTCGGGCCAAGACGGTCACGACCGATTACGGCACTGTCGATTATGACGAACTCGTCATCGCCGCAGGCACGACCAACAACTTCTTCGGCATCAAAGGTCTCTATGAGCATGTCTACACCCTGAAATCGACATCTGAAGCGATACGCTGCCGCAACGGCATACTCTCATGTCTCGAACGCGCCGCCAACGTCAGCGACCCCGACGAACGACGCCGGCTGCTGACTTTTGTCGTCATAGGCGGAGGCCCGGCAGGCGTCGAGATTGCCGGTGCCCTTGGCGAAGTGAAAAGTTTTGTCATCTCACGCGAATATCCGGGACTCG
>USIN01000186.1 GCA_900554715.1 uncultured Bacteroidales bacterium | reverse complement strand
TGGGCCGATGCCATCATGGCGCCGGCTGCGACAAGCGCAAGCATAGCAACCCGCTTGGGCGAGAATGCTTTTGTAAGCGTAGAAATGAACATAATTGTTGATTGATTAATGGTTTGTATTTAAGTGGTTTAAATTTTATTCATGGTATCAAGTCCGTGCATTTAACACTCTTTTAGAGTCTTTTGCACAAAATTAGTCATTTATTTATATTAAATCAATACCCGCGTCCTTATTTTTACTTATTCATAGTTTTTTAACAAAAAGCAAGGTTCTGGTGATGTCTTTTTAACAGAAATGTCGTAACTTCGCTCTATGATGAAAAAATATCTTGTCACAGGCGGTGCCGGATTCATAGGCACCAATTTTGTCAAATACATCCTTGCCGCACACGGCAGCGACGCCGTGGTATCGGTCGTCGACTCGCTGACCTACGCCGGCAATATCGCAAACCTCGATGCCGAAATTGCATCGGGCGCTGTGAACTTTGTCAAAGCCGACATACGGGATGCCGAAGCAATGACGGCGATCATGGCTGACGCCGACCCCGACTATATCGTCAATTTTGCCGCCGAGAGCCATGTAGACCGAAGCATCGACGACCCGGCAATATTCGTGTCGACAAACGTCATGGGCACACAGACGCTCCTTGAGGCTTTCCGCCGTCACATCGCCGGCAGCCGTCCGGGCGAACGCCGATTCCTTCAGGTCAGCACCGACGAAGTCTACGGCGCGCTTGAAAAAGACCGGCCCGAAGGCATGCCGCTGGCAGTCAGCGATGCCGTCAGCTCTGTCGTCGGCGCCCGGCACGATGCGACAGCATACGGCACCGGTCTGTTTACCGAAACGACCCCTTTAAGACCGCGCTCACCCTACTCGGCCTCAAAAGCCTCCGCCGACATGCTCGTCAGGGCATATCACGAGACATACGGGCTGCCTGTACTGATTACCCGCTGCAGTAACAATTACGGGCCTTATCAGTTCCCGGAAAAGCTCATACCGCTGATAATAAACAACATCATACACGGCCGGCCGCTGCCGGTCTACGGCGACGGCACCAACGTGCGCGACTGGCTCTACGTCGACGACCACGCCGCCGCCATCGACGCCGTGCTGCGTCGCGGACGGGTCGGCGAAGCCTATAACATCGGTGGTTTCAACGAGCACACCAATATCGAGATCGTGCGTACGGTAATCGACATCATCACCCGCCTCGTCGACACAGACAGCCGCTATGCCGGCATCCTCAAATGTCCGCGCGAGGCTGTCGGTCACAAGCTCATAAAATTCGTCACCGACCGTCCCGGCCATGACATGCGCTATGCCATCAACCCCGAAAAGATTGCCACCGAGCTTGGTTGGCTGCCGCTCACGCCATTCAGCGAAGGCATAGAGAAGACCGTCAGATGGTATCTCGACAACCTCGCCTGGGTCGACAGCGTAACTTCGGGCGAATACCGCGATTATTACAACAGAATGTACGGTTCAAGATGAAAGGAATTATACTCGCCGGAGGTTCGGGCACACGCCTCTACCCCATCACACTGGCCCTGTCGAAACAGCTTGTCCCGGTCTACGACAAGCCGATGATCTACTATCCCGTGTCGACACTCATGCTCGCCGGCATCCGCGACATACTCATCATCTCGACGCCGGTCGACCTGCCGCAGATCGAGCGGCTGCTCGGCGACGGCTCGCGTCTCGGCGTCAGCTTCAGCTACGCCGTCCAGCCCAGGCCCGAGGGTCTGGCTCAGGCCTTTGTCATCGGCCGCGACTTTGTCGGCGACGACGATGTCTGCCTCATCCTCGGCGACAACATCTTCTACGGCCAGGGCTTTTCGGGCATGATGCACGACGCCGTGCGCAATGCCGCCGAAGGCTATGCCACTGTCTTCGGCTATCCCGTCAGCGACCCGCGCCGCTATGGCGTCGTCACCCTCGGCGCCGACGGCAATCCGACTGAAATCGTCGAGAAACCCGAGTCGCCCCGCAGCGACAAGGCCGTCGTCGGGCTCTATTTCTACCCCAACGACGTCATCGACATAGCCGCCGCCGTACGTCCGTCGGCACGCGGCGAATACGAGATTACATCTGTCAACGCCGCCTATCTGTCAGACCGACGTCTGCGCGTCAAGTGTTTCGGCCGCGGCTTTGCATGGCTCGACACCGGCACCGTCGACTCTCTTAGCGACGCATCGCGCTTTGTCGAGGCCATCGAGAAACGCCAGGGCGTCATCGTCAGCGCCATCGAGGAGGTGGCCTACCGACGGGGATTCATCAGCGCCGACCACCTGCGGGAAATAGCCTCCCCCCTGGCGGCGACAGATTACGGCAAATATCTGATACGACTCGCCGATGGAGCAATTAACTGAACCTACAGCGCTGACGCTGCCGCGCATCGTAGACGCCCGCGGCAACCTGTCGTTTATCGAGGGCGAGACAAACTGCCCTTTCGAGATCGAGCGAGTCTACTGGACCTACGACGTCCCCGGCGGCGAAGAGCGCTACGGCCGCGCCCTGATGACGACGAGCGAACTTGTCGTCGCCCTCGCCGGCTCTGTCGACGTCGTCGTCACCACACCCGGCGGCCGGGAGCGGACCTTCACACTAAACCGCAGTTACCGCGGCCTTTTTCTGCCGCCGATGACATGGCGTCGCATCGAGAACATCACCACAGGCGCCGTCATCATGACACTCGCCTCTAAGATTTACGACGAAGCCGACTATATCGAAGACTTCGCCCGTTATAAAGAAATCACCGCCGATGGAACCGTCTAAACACAGCACCTCACGCGTGGCCGACGCCCGCCTCATCGACCTGCCGCGCCACCGCGGCGACAACGGCTCGCTGACAGTCATCGAGAACAGCGGCGCCATGCCTTTCCTGATAAAACGCGTCTATTATATCTATGACGTTCCCACCGACGAAGGCCGCGGAGGCCACTCCCACCACGCTCTCGAGGGGCTGATGGTCGCCCTCTCCGGCTCGTTCACCGTCACCCTCGACGACGGCAAAGACCGGCGCGTCTTCACCCTCGACCGCCCGTACCGCGCGCTGTATATACCCGCCGGCATCTGGCGCACGGTCGAAAATTTCTCGTCGGGCGCAATCTGCATGGTCGCCGCCTCCGACAAATACGATGCAGCCGACTATGTGCGCGATTACAGCGAATTCAAAAAACTCACATGCGACAAATGAACCACAAACGATATACATTCCTCGACCTCGCGACTGTCAACCGTCCCTACGCCGACGCGCTCAAAGAAGCTGTCTGCCGTGTCATCGACTCGGGCCGTTTTATCGGAGGGCCTGAGGTCGACGCGTTCGAGCGGTCGATGGCCTCGCTCTGCGGCACCGCCCACGCAGTCGGCGTCAGCAACGGTCTCGACGCCCTGCGGCTGATTTTCAGAGCCTATATCGAACTCGGCGCCATGCGGCCCGGCGACGAGGTGATAGTGCCCGGCAACACATTTATCGCTTCGGTCCTCGCCGTCAGCGACTGCGGCCTCGTGCCGGTCTTCGTCGAACCCGACCCGCTGACGATGAATCTCGACACGAGACTCGTCGAGGGCGCCGTGACACCGCGCACACGCGCCGTCATGCCCGTCCACCTCTATGGCCGCGTCTGCTATGACGAGACACTGCGCGACACGGCCGCATGCCACGGTCTCAAGATTGTCGAAGACAGCGCCCAGGCCATAGGAGCCGTGGCGCCGATACCGGGACGCGGAGGCTCACGCCGCGCCGGAGCTCTCGGCGACGCCGCCGCTTTCAGTTTCTACCCGACAAAAAACATCGGAGCCCTCGGAGACGCCGGTGCCGTCACCACCGACGACACCACGCTGGCCGATACCGTCAGACAGCTCGCAAACTATGGTTCTGACCGTCAGTATCACAATATTTACAAAGGACTCAACTGCCGTCTCGACCCGATGCAGGCGGCCATTCTGTCGGCAAAACTGCCTTTCACCGACCGCGAGAATGACGCCCGGCGACGCATAGCCGCTGTCTATGAAGCCTGTATCACCAACAGCGCCGTCACCAGACCGCTCTTCGCCGACGACGGCTCGGCTGTCTGGCACCAGTATGTCGTGCGCGTCGACGACCGCGACCGTTTCCGCTCATACCTCGCCGAAAAC
>USIN01000185.1 GCA_900554715.1 uncultured Bacteroidales bacterium | reverse complement strand
CGCCGATTTCATCAAGAAAAATCGTGCCGCCGTCGGCTATCTCGAAGCGTCCGGCGCGGTCGGCCACGGCGTCGGTGAAGGCGCCTTTCTTATGGCCGAACATCTCGCTTTCGAAAAGGGTGGAGGGCATGCCTCCGAGATTGACCTTGACGAATGGCTTGTCGCGGCGGTTGCTGTTGTAGTGTATCGCTTCGGCGATGAGCTCTTTGCCTGTGCCGCTTTCGCCGGTGATAAGCACCGAGGCGTTTGTCGGGGCAATGCGGGCGACTGTCGACAGTACTTTCTCGAGAGCCGGGTCGTGGCCGACGATGCCTCGGCGGTCGAAGCTGTCGGTCGTTTCACATTCAGGTCTGTTGCCTGACCCGAGTTTGAGAGCTGTGGCTATGCTGTCGAGCAGGCGGGCGTTGTCCCAGGGTTTGGCGATGAAGTCAAAGGCTCCGGCCTTTATACCGGCGACAGCAAGATCGATGCTGGCCCATCCGGTCATCAGAATGACGGGCGTCGACGGCGCGAAGACCTTGATCTGGCGCAACAGTGTCAGACCTTCGTCGCCTGTGGTGAAACGCGAGAAGTTCATGTCGAGCAGCACTAACTGCGGTATTTCGCGGCGCACTTCGGTAATGGCTTCGTCGGGGTTCGAAGCCGTGCGGGTCATATATCCGGCGCGTTTGAGCAGAACGGTCAGCGAAGCCCTGATGGCAGCATCGTCGTCGATTATCAATATCATAGAGCAAATTTAATGAAAAAGGTCAGTTCTTCAAAATATTTTCAAAATCGACTTCAATCGGGCTGTCGTTTTCATAATCCCAAAGCGTGATGCTGCGGAGCTTATAGTAATAATACCAGTAGTAGAACAGTTCATTGAAGTATTTGGCGCGGGCTGTGTCTTTGTTGTCCTGGGCGTCGTTGAGGTCGAGCGCCGATATTTTGCCGACCATAAAGGTCTCGACGCTGCTGTCATAGCGTCTGACGGCGATTTCGTCGGCGCGCGATGCCAGGGCGAGCTGTTGTTGCTGGTTGTTGAAGCGCTCGACGAGGACAAACAGATCCTGACGGAAGTCTTCGCGCTCTTTCTTTATGCGGTTGACAGTCAGCTGATGGTTACTTTGGGCGACCTTGACCTGACCGCGGCGCTTGCCCCAGTCGACAAGAGGTATCGAGATGCCGACTTCGACGATGCGGTTGTCCTTGAGCCCGCGGTAGGCATATCCGGCGCGGTCGGCGACACCTGTGTAACCGACCTGGGCGAAGAGATTTATCTCGCGCTGCTTGGCTTTGGCCTGTGCCACGGCATACTCCGATTCATGGTAGCGCCGCATGATGTCGAGATAGAAGGTGTTGTTCTCGAGCGCGTGGCCGAAGGCGTTGTCAAACGCTACTTCGACGTCGCGCGACTTTTCGGGGACGACGGGTATGAGCTCGACGTCGGCGTCAATGTCGAGGAAAGAGCGCAGCCGGAACATGCAGCTCTTGACCGTACTCTGATAGTCGGTCAGCGTCGACTGCGAGTTGAGAAGATTGAGCTCGATCTGCAGCAGGTCGTTCTCGCTTATCTTGCCC
This sequence comes from uncultured Bacteroidales bacterium, assembly GCA_900554715.1. GTDB lineage: Bacteria > Bacteroidota > Bacteroidia > Bacteroidales > Muribaculaceae > CAG-873. The sequence goes on along the minus strand of USIN01000185.1, from coordinate 2,579 downwards.
ATCTCGCGCTTGGCCTTGGCTACGTCGTAGAGGCGCCGGGCATTCTCGACGTTCTGCAGGGCGCTGCTTTCGTTTTCGCGAGCCGACAGCAAGTTGAAGAAATACTGTATCGCCGTCATGGCTACCTCCTCGGTGGCGCTGATGTAGGCGGCCTTGGCGGCGCGGTATTTATAGGGCTCGATTTTGCGTTTCCATTTGACGTCGTTGACGCCGAATATCGGCTGGTTGAGTTTCAGGGCTACGGGCACCGACATGAAGCGGTTACCGACGTCGCCGCTGAGCTGGCGCATGAAGTCGAGCGACGATGTCAGCGATATTGTGCCGCCGGTGAGCCATATGCGCTGTTCGAGCGTCAGGGCGCCGTTGACCATCAGATTGTCGTCGCGCAGGAATGTATAGCTACCGTCATCTTTCTGGTAGGAGCTGTAGCGGGTATTGTAGCTCGGGGCCGTCGCCGAAAAGCTGATTTCAGGCAGCAGGTCGGCCTTGAACGTGCGGTATTCCCAGTAGGCCGATCTGAGTTCGTTGAGAGCGACGGCGGCGTCGACGCTCTGGCGGCGTGCCATCGCCACTGCCTCGGCCAGAGTGATTTCTCTGGTCGAGGCATACCCGGCGACAGCAATCGTCAGGGCGATGAGCGAGCATAAGAAGCGTTGTTTCATTTTACGCGGCGTCCGTCGAAGAAGTTGATGATGCGGTCGGTCTGGCGCGCCTGGTCGGCGTTGTGTGTGACCATGACTATGGTCTTGCCGAGGTCTTTGTTGAGATGATGCAGCAGATCCATGATTTCGGCACCCATCTTCGAGTCGAGGTTGCCGCAGGGCTCGTCGGCGAGGATTATCGACGGATTGCCGACGATGGCTCGGGCGATGGCGACGCGCTGCGCCTGGCCGCCCGAAAGCTGCGAGGGCATGTGGCCGAGGCGGTGGCCCAGGCCGACGCGCTCGAGCGCCTCACGCGCCAGGCGGCTCTTGTCTTTGGCGCCGTGGCGGTAGACAAGGGGTATCATCACATTGTCGACGATGTTGAGTGTGTTTATCAGGTGGAAACTTTGGAAGACGAAGCCCAATGTCTCGTTTCTCAAACGGGCGAGAGCCTTGTCGCTCATGCCGTCGACGTTTTTGCCTTTGATTTCTACAGTGCCCGAGGTCGGTTTGTCGAGCAGGCCCATGATGTTGAGCATCGTCGATTTGCCGCAGCCCGACGGGCCCATGATGCTGACAAACTCGCCTTCTTCGATTTCGAGGCTGACATCGTCGAGAGCGCTTGTCTCGATGTTTTTGGTCTGGTATATCTTGCTGATGTTCTGAAGTTTTATTATAGAAGACATAATGCTTGGATTTGAGTGGTTGAAAAAATATATATGTTTTTTTATTCGTCGCGCAGGGCGTCGACGGGATTGATGCGGCTCAGTTTGAGTGCCGGCAGGAGGGTGCCGATGATGACGCAGATTATTATGAGGGCATATACGATAAGTGAGACTACGGCGAAATGCTGCCAGAAGTTGCTGACCCAGTTGTCGATGACATTGAGAGCTATATTGTTGACAAAGCCGATGTCAAAACCTTCTTTAAGCGCGTATTGCAGATAAAGCAGGTCGCCGATAACAAAGGCCGCGCTCGCGAGAACGACGCTCTCGCCGATAAGCATCTTGATAATTTGCGATTTCAATGCCCCGAACGAGCGCAGTACGCCTGTCTCTGATACGCGCCGGCGAGTCTGAAGCCAGAAACAGCCTACCGTGCCGAGGATGAGGTTGATAAGGAAGAACGAGCACAGTATCATCTTGATTTTACGGTTTGACGCAACTCCGTATGTAAACTCGACGTTGTTGATGAGTGCCTGTTGCGTGGCGATTTTGTTCAGCCTGAAATTGCCGATTGACAGTTGGCTGCGGCGCTCGGGACCGAAGTCGGCGACAAATTGCTTAGGGTCGACGTCCGGAGCAAGGCGCACCGTATATGTAAATTCATCGAAATCAGTATTGTAGTCAAAATATCTGTCTTTAGAGAAGACGAGACAGCGGCCGCGCAATATTGTCTGATATCTCAGACCTTTGATGACGCCGACGATGGTTGTGTAGACCGTATCCTGACTGTTGCGGGGAACATTGACAAATTTTTTGCCAAGAGCGTTTTCGTCCGGCCAGAATAATTTTGCATAGTCTTCGGTGACTATTACATCGCGCGGGCCGAGGCTGAGGCGCGACAACTCTTCGGGCGAGGGGCTGCCGGGCGCTGATTCTATACCCATGGTCTCGAAAAACTTACTGTCCGGCATATATTGTATCATGAGTACGCTTTTGACAAGAGTGTCGACAGCCGGGTTGCCGGACAGTAACTGATCCCAAGTATTGCTCGATGAGTTGAGAATGGGGTCATAACCGACGAAACAAGCTGATTCGACTTCGGGAAGCGATTCAAGATAGCGGGCTATCTTCGCCGAGTTGGCGACATTTGACGCCGAGTCGGCTTCTTCCACTTTATATTCTGCCGCATTCTCAGGCAGAGAGATAAACGAGAGGTTGACAAGGCGGTCGGCGTCATAGCCTAAAGGCTCGTTGCGGTCAGAGATGCTGA
>USIN01000184.1 GCA_900554715.1 uncultured Bacteroidales bacterium | reverse complement strand
TCCTGAGATTCGGCCGCAAAAGCGCCACATACCGCAAACAACGGCATGACAGCAAGCGCTGATGATTTTGCTTTCATTTGTTTATTTTCACTACGCCGGTACTAACCGGTTCAGGTTCAAAGGGTATAATCTCAGCTACGCACATTAGCGGCGTCGCACCCCCAATAATATTTTATCGCCGCAAAGGTAACACTTTTTCCCCGTCACGCAAAAAAATATAGCACCCGGTCAGAAAAAACGGCGGGAGACGTTTTTGTTGTGAGCGTCGAAGATGTCTGTGGCGGCTTTTATAAAGGCTTCCCGACGAGTGTGCCACAGCGACGGCAGTGGTTCTGTCTCGTCGACGAGCCGGAAGTTGCGGCTGTCGCCGTCAGGCGCTACGGTGAAGACGAGGCGGTAAGAGGCGTCGGCGACCCGGGCGCGCCCCTGACGGTCTCGCTCGATGGTGACACTCACGGCCGCACCGCCGCGGGTGTCACGCGTTTTCATGTTTGATATGAAATTGCCGAGAGAATAGACGACGAGAGCTTTGGTGCCGTCAGGTCGTATACGCATCTCAAACGGCTGAATCACATGGGGATGGCCGCCGATGACAAGGTCGACGCCGTTGTCGACAAGAAAGTCGGCGAGCGAACGCTGCGCACCGTTGGGCAACAGCTTGTATTCGTCGCCCCAGTGGACCGCGACAGTGACGATTTCAGCTCCGCGTACGCGGGCGAGAGCAATGTCGCGGCTGATTAGATCACGGTCGATATAGTCGACGACAGCGCCCTGAGTGGCCGATATGCCGTTTGTGCCGTATGTATAATTGAGGAATGCGACCTTGAAGCCGTTGATGTCTTTGATAAGCGGCACGAGCGAGTCGCGTTCGGCGGCGTTGCGGTAGGTGCCCGTGTGGGCTATGCCGCGTGAGTCGAGCCGATCAAGGGTGGCCCGCAGGCCTTTGTCGCGCCGGTCGAGGGTATGGTTGTTGGCAGTGAGCATCAGCGAGAAGCCGGCATCGGCAAGAGCGTCGGCAAATTCTCCGGGAGCGTTGAAACAGGGATAGCCGGTCCACGGGCCCGGACCGACGGGAGTCTCGAGGTTGACGACGGCATAGTCGGCCGCCTTGACAAAAGGCTCGACCGAGGCGAAACAGCCCGTGTAGTCAAACGTGCCGTCGCCGCGACGTGCGGCCTCGAGCTGAGCCTCGTGCTGCATGGCATCGCCGACAAAGACAATCTCGGCCTCGGGAAGACCGAAGACGAGATTGAAAAGCGATATCAGTACAGGAAGCAGAATCATAGCCGTCCCGGACGCTTAACGGGCACGACGACGGGCGGCCTCGAGAGTGTTGAGCATAAGGGAGACGATGGTCATCGGGCCTACACCACCCGGAACCGGCGTGATGAACGAGCATTTGGGGGCGACATTGGCGAAGTCGACGTCGCCGCTGAGACGCCATCCGTTTTTCTTGGTCGCGTCGGCGACACGGGTGGTGCCTACATCGATGACGACGGCACCGTCTTTGACCATATCGGCAGTGACGAAGCCCGGACGGCCGAGAGCCGCGACGAGGATATCGGCCTGAGATGTTATCTCCTTGAGATTCTTGGTGGCACTGTGACAAACGGTGACTGTGGCGTCGCCGACGGGTGCTTTCTGCATCATCAGGGATGCGAGCGGCTTGCCGACGATGTTGCTGCGGCCGATGATGACGCAGTGGCGTCCGCGTGTCTCGATTCTGTAACGGCGGAGAAGCTCGATGATGCCGGCGGGTGTGGCCGAACGGAAGCCGGGGAGGCCTATCGAAAGGCGTCCGACATTTACAGGATGGAATCCGTCGACATCTTTGTCAGGGTCGACAGTCTCGATGACGCGCTGTTCGTCGATATGACGCGGGAGAGGAAGCTGGACGATGAAGCCGTCGACATCTGGGTCGTCATTGAGACGACGGACTTCATCGAGTAGACGTTCTTCGGTGATGTCGTCCTCGAATCTTATAAGCGACGAAGTGAAGCCGCACTCTTCGCAAGCCTTGACCTTATGGGCCACATAGGTCTCGCTGCCGCCGTCGTGGCCGACGAGAATGGCCGCGAGATGGGGACGTTTGCCGCCTTTGGCAACTATATCGGCCACAGTGGCCGCTATTTCGGCTTTAATCTCAGCCGCTGTCTTTTTACCGTCGATAAGTTCCATTGGTTTTGTATGTTAAGATTATTTCTTTTTCATTCGGCGCACCTGCTGCATCATCTTCATCGGATTGCGCATCGATGTCGCCGCGCGCATCATCTTGCGCATGTCCTCGAACTGTTTGAGCAGACGGTTGACTTCCTGAAGCGTCGTGCCCGAACCTTTGGCGATGCGCTGACGGCGGCTGCCGTTGATGATTTCAGGATGTTCGCGTTCGGCGGGTGTCATCGACATGATGATTGCCTCTATGCCCTTGAAGGCGTCGTTGTCGATGTCGACGTCGCGGATTGCTTTGCCGACACCGGGAATCATCGAGGCGAGATCCTTGATGTTGCCCATCTTCTTGATCTGCTGTATCTGTTTGAGGAAGTCGTTGAAGGTAAACTGGTTTTTACGCAGTTTGGCAGCGATTTCGGCGGCTTCTTTCTCGTCATACTGCTGCTGGGCTTTCTCGACGAGAGAGACGATGTCACCCATGCCGAGAATGCGGTCGGCCATACGCGAGGGGTAGAAGGCGTCGATGCCGTCGAGACCTTCACCCGTGCCGACAAACTTTATAGGCTTCTCGACGACGCTGCGGATTGAGAGGGCGGCACCACCGCGGGTATCGCCGTCAAGTTTGGTAAGAACGACACCGTTGAAGTCGAGGCGGTCGTTGAAAGCCTTAGCCGTATTGACGGCGTCCTGACCGGTCATGGCGTCGACGACGAAGAGTATCTCGGTTGGATTGACGGCGTTCTTGAGAGCTTCGATCTCGTTCATCATTTCTTCGTCGACGGCAAGACGGCCGGCGGTGTCGACGATGACGAGGTCGTGATGATGCTCTTTGGCATAGGCGACGGCGTTGCGGGCGATTTCGACCGGCTTCTTAGAGCCTTCCTCGCTGTAGACCGGTACGTCAATAGAATCGCCGAGCACTTTGAGCTGATCTATGGCGGCAGGACGGTAGACGTCGCAGGCGACCAACAGCGGACGCATTGCTTTCTCGCTTTTAAGTTTTTTGGCGAGTTTGCCCGAGAATGTCGTCTTACCCGAACCCTGAAGACCCGACATGAGGATAACGGCAGGCTTGCCCGAGAGATTGAGAGGCACGACATCGCCGCCCATGAGGACTGTAAGCTCGTCGTGGACAATCTTTACCATCAGCTCGCCGGGTTTGATGGCGTTGATGACATTCTGACCGAGAGCCTTCTGCTTGACGGTATCGGTGAATGTCTTGGCTACTTTATAGTTGACGTCAGCGTCGATTAGCGCGCGGCGCACGTCTTTAAGGGTTTCGGCGACGTTGATTTCGGTGATTCGGCCCTGGCCTTTCAGAAGTTTGAAACTTCTCTCAAGTCTGTCACTTAGTTTCTCAAACATATAGGGGTTATTGTCGGGATTTGGATTTTACACATTATTATATATAAATCGCGTCATTTTACGAGACGGTTTGTGGCCGTGTCGGGGAAGATGACCGAGGGCTTGAACGTGCGGGCCTCTTCGAGAGGCATCGACGCGTAGCTCATGATGATGACGATGTCACCGGGCTGCACCAGACGGGCTGCCGCACCGTTGAGACAGATGACTCCGCTGCCGCGACGGCCGGGAATCGTATAAGTGTCGAGGCGCGAGCCGTTGTTGTTGTCGACGATATAGACCCGCTCTCCGGCGATGATGCCTGCGGCGTCCATGAGGTCTTCGTCTATGGTGATGCTGCCGATATAGTCGAGATTGGCCTCGGTGACGGTCACGCGGTGGATTTTTGATTTCAGTACTTCAACATTCATTTTACTGATATTTAATATTGTCGATCAGACGCACGCCTCCACAGTAGACTGTGACACAGCCGACAGCGCATGTGGTCTCGGCCCAGTCTGCGACGGGCTGCATGGTGCGGGCGTCGACAATTTCATAATACTCGGTCTCCATGCCCTTGCTGTCAATGGTGCTGACGACAAAATCGCGCGTCTCGGCGACAGTGTGAGTGC
>USIN01000183.1 GCA_900554715.1 uncultured Bacteroidales bacterium | reverse complement strand
GATCTCCGAGCGCACCTGATCGTATGTCTCGCCCATGAAACGCTTGATCGAGAAGATCGTGCGCATGGGGTTGGTAATGGCCTGACGTTTTGCGGGATCGCCGACTTTACGTTCACCGCCGTCGACGAATGCGACTACTGACGGTGTGGTGTTTCGTCCTTCGCTGTTGGGGATTACAACAGGGTCGTTACCTTCGAGAACTGCGACACATGAGTTGGTTGTGCCTAAGTCGATACCAATGATTTTTCCCATAATTGTTTATGTTTTATGTTTATGTTATATTATTAATTTCTTTTGATTCTGTCATTAAATAAACAAATCGTGTGCCAAAAAAGTTGTGAGTTTTTAATTTTATTGTATGACAGTCGATTAGCGTTGCATATGCATGACTGACATAATGTCAGTTGTCAGTCACGGCGCCCGGAAACAGCGGGGGCGGCACAGGCTATTGTGACCGTGTGCCGCCCCCGGTATGAGGGTGTTATGAGTCGGGCGTTATTCGCCGAAGATTTCTTCGGTTGTCAGGACGACGACTTTGCCGAGCTTCGAGAGGGCTTCCATGTCGAGGTCGGCTGTGTCGCCGAGGATGGCATAGTAGTATGTGCGGCCTTTGACGTTCTTTTCCTGGAATGTCTTGACGTCGTCGAGAGTAATCTCGGGGAGCGCCTGATAAACGGCGATGCGGCTGTCTGTGTCGAGTCCGAGGTCGCGGGCGTTGATATAGCTCCAGGCGATGTTGTCTTTGATGATGCGCTCGGTGCGCAGGGTCGACTCGATGTTCTTCTTGGCGAGGTCGAATGCGGCGGGGCTGAGAGGCATGTCGTTGATGATTTCGTCAAAAGCGGTCACTGCGTCGATGAGCTTGTCGTTCTGAGTGGCAATCATCGCATTGTATGTGTAGGGCTTGCGCAGATAGCCGGGAGCGCTGTAGCTTGCGCCGGCCGAGTAGGCGAGCGAGCGGCTTTCGCGCATTTCCTGGAAGACGATGGCGTTCATCGAGCCGCCGAAATAGTCGTTGTAGACGCGGCGCAGAGGCTCGATGGCGGGATTGTATTTCTCGCCGCGGTTAGAGAACATCTGCATGTAGAGCTGTTTTGCGTCGTAGGGGGCAACGAAGATGATTGTCTCCTCGGGTTTGGCGAGGGTGTAGACGTTCTGCTCGGGCGAGGGCTTGAGCGTAGCGGGTGTGCGGTGAGCGGCGTTGATGTCGGCGAGGAGTTTGTCAGCCGGGGTCGAGCCGTAGTAAATCACCTGATATTCATGGCTGACGAGGTCGCCGAGCGCGCCCATGAGTTCTTTGGGGTCGATGGCGCGGAGCGAGTCGACACTGAATTCGTCGGTCGTCGGATTATGTTTGCCGTAGCGCATATAAGTTGTCAGAGCCGAGAAGTTAGAACGCTGGTTTTTCTTGCGGTTGATTCGGCTCTGTGCCACGCGGTCGACGTAGGCGTTATAGGCGGCGGTGTCGGCGACAGCCTCGTGGATGAGTTTCTCGACGAGGTTGAGGGCGGCCGGCATGTTCTCGTTGAGACCGCTGATGACGATGTATGAGCGCTCGGCGCCGACAGATACGCGGAAGCTGCAGGCGAGTTTATAGAATTCGTTCTGCACCTGGCTCGATGTCATGTCGGGTGTGCCGAAGAGGTCGAGCAGTTCGGCGGCATAGTCGAGACGGCGGTCGTTGTTGCTCCCCACATTATATATATATGTGAGCTGGAAGACGTCGTTGGTGGTGTTGGCGGTGTAGTAGACGGGCATGCCGTTTTTGTCCTTGAGGAAGGTGAGGTCTTTCTTGTAGTCGAGGAAGACGGGTTCGATGGGCTCGACCTTGCTGTTCTGGACGTCTTTGAGCATCTGCGAGGCTGCGTCGCGATTCATGGCGATGGGCGTCAGGTCGGGTTTGGCAATCTTGAGCTCGTTGGGGTCTTTGCCCTGACGTTTGTAGACGGCGGCATAGTTCTTGTCGCCGAGATATTTGTTGGCGACGCGGACGATGTCGGCCTTGGTGATCTTGTCGAGTTCGTCGAGCTGTTTGACCTCATCGACCCACGGCTGGCCGTTGACGAAGGCGTTGACATACATCGTCGCGCGCGAGTCGTTGCTCTCGAACGAGCGCTGGAGGTCGAGCTTCATGTTGTTGACGATTGCGGGCACGAGGTCGTCAGAGAAGTTGCCTTCACGAAGGTTTTTGACTTCTTCGAGAAGTATTGCGCGGACGTCGTCGAGGGTCTGGTCGCCTTTGGGCATGCCGATGATGATGAATGCGCCCTGATCGGCGAGGTCATAGAGGCCGACACCTGCGCCGAGCATGCGCTGCGGCAGGTTGACGTTGACATCAATGAGACCGCATTTGTCGTTGTTGAGCACCTGAAGCATGAGCTGGACGACGAGCATGTCGGGGTCTTTGGCAGCGGGAAGGCGCCATGCCAGGTAAAGGCGTTCGGCTTCCTGACCGAGGACTTCGACATTGACCGGCTCGACGATTTCGGCTTCGGCGGGGAAGTCGAGGACGGGCAGGTTGTAGTTGGGCTTGAGATGGCCGAAGTATTTTGTGATGATGTCGACCATGTTGTCGGGATCGAAGTCACCGGCGACGCAGACGGCCATGTTGTTGGGGACATACCACTGTTTGTGGTAGTTCTTGACGTTGGTGATTGACGGATTCTTGAGGTTCTCCTGTGTGCCGAGCACGGTCTGTGTGCCGTAGGGATGGCTGGGGAAGAGAGCCGTGAGCATGGCTTCGTTCATCTTGCGGCCGTCAGAGGTCAGCGACATGTTTTTCTCCTCGTAGATGGTCTCGAGTTCGGTGTGGAAGCCGCGGATGACCGGATGCTCGGAACGGTCGGCCTGAATCATGGCCCAGTTCTCGATTTCGTTCGAGGGGATGTTTTCGGTATAGCAGGTGACGTCATAGCTTGTGTAGGCGTTGGTGCCGGTGGCGCCGATGGCGCTCATGAGCTTGTCATATTCGTTGGGTATGGCCAGCAGAGATGCCTGATAGCTTATCGAGTCGATCTGATGATAGATTTCTTTGCGTTTGTCTTCGTCCTTGGTCTTGCGGTAGACCTCGAAGAGGTTTTCAATCTGGTCGAGCAGGGGTTTCTCGGCAGCGTAGTCTGTTGTGCCGAAACGTTCGGTGCCCTTGAACATAAGATGCTCGAAGTAGTGGGCGAGACCTGTTGTCTCGGCAGGGTCGTTCTTGCCGCCGACACGCACGGCGATATTGGCCTGGATGCGTGGCTCGTCTTTGTTAACGCTCATGAAGATTTTCAGACCGTTGGGAAGTGTGTAGATCTGAGTCTTGAGAGGGTCGTTGGGTACCGTTTCAAATTTGTACTTGCCTGCCGATGCGCTCAGACCGACTGCGGCGGCGAGGGCGACGAGGGCGAGGCGATAAAACCTTTTCATAGCTTGAGGTTTTTAATGGTTAATATTATAGTTGATTGTAGCTGATATTCGTCCCGGTTCGGATTAATATTCGTCCCAGCTCTTTATCTCGATGTCGTCGAGCGGCATTGTCGAGAAAGCCCTGATGAAGGTCGATGCCAGACGGGCGTTTGTGAGCAGGGGTATGTTGAGATCGATTGCGGCTCGGCGTATCTTGTAGCCGTTGCTGAGTTCGGCCGAAGTCAGGTTCTTGGGTATGTTGACAACCAGGTCGACGGCCTTGTCGTGGAGCAGCTGAAGCGCCTGAGGCTGCATGTCGGGCTGAGAGGGCCAATAGCAGCGTATAGCGGGGATGCCGTTGTCGTTCAGGAAGGTGTGAGTGCCGCTCGTCGCATAGATCTTATAGCCTTTGTTGTGGAGCATGTGGGCTGCGTCGAGCATGTCGGCCTTCTGTTTCGGTCCGCCGGTGCTGAGCAGTATGGCTTTCTCGGGTATGCGCAGGCCGACGGCAAGCATCGACTTGAGGATGGCTTCCGATGTGTCATTGCCGATGCAGCCGACTTCGCCTGTCGACGACATGTCGACGCCGAGTACCGGGTCGGCGCCCTGAAGACGCGAGAACGAGAACTGAGACGCCTTGATGCCGACATAATCGAGGTCGAAAGCGTTTTTATGCGGCTTCTCGACGGGCAGGCCGAGCATGATTTTGGTCGCCAAGTCGATGAAATTGATTTTCAGAATCTTCGACACGAAGGGGAAG
>USIN01000182.1 GCA_900554715.1 uncultured Bacteroidales bacterium | reverse complement strand
CTTGAGAGCGAAGTCACCGTCAACTGCAAACAGCACGGTAAACGAGTCGCGGCCCGACAGGTCTATATTCAGGCTGCCGCCGACGCCCATCAAATCGACATTGAAATACGGGCAGTGTTTCAGCTCGGCCATCTCACCGGCACGGACATCGACGTTGCAGGCATGGATGTCTTTGCTCTTTACATCATCGAAGTCTATCGCCTCGATAGCTTCGTCTATGTGGAGCTGACGCGGTTTGCCGTTTTTATCACGACGGTCATAGTCATAGATGCGGTAAGTGATGTCAGAGGCCTGATGAACTTCAAGAATCAGATTGCCGCTGCCCATGCTGTGTACGCGGCCCGCAGGCAGAAAAAAGACATCGCCGGGCTTTGTCTCGAATCTGACAAGAGCCTCGACGATTGTATTGTCGGCAATGCGCTTCCTTAATGTCTCGGCGGTAAGATGCTCTGAGAATCCCGAATACAGGCATGCACCCGTCTCGGGCGCGATGCTATACCAGATTTCGGTCTTGCCGGGAGTGCCGTGACGTTCGGCCGCAAGCTCGTCGTCGGGATGCACCTGTATCGAAAGATCGTCAGCCGAGTCGATGATTTTGACTACGATAGGAAATTTGCCGCCGAGCTGTTTCATCAGCCTGCGGCCCATGATTTCATCACCGTGGAGGTCTATAAGGCGCGGAAGAGTCATGCCTTTGAAGTCGCCGTCGACGACAACAGACTCATAGCCCGGCACCGGCGACAGCTCCCAGCACTCGCCGATATTGTCGCCCTGCGGGGGCAAACCCTTGAATTCGGCAATGCGTCGGCCACCCCAGATTACGGGTTTGAATATGTTGTTGAATTTAAATATTGTGTCCATGTCGTTTTAGGCATTCAGGCCTTAAAAAAGCGTTTCTGACGCTGTTTGGCTTGCAAAGATATAACATATCTGCCATTCAAAAGGCCTTTTTGGGCGATTTTTTTCTTTTGCCGTATTTATATTTGATGCACTCAGTCCGAAATCAGGGGCACCCTGATTTTGGGTACCCCTTTGATTTTTTTGAGGAAAACGAGTCGTCTGCAATCAGTTGAGGATTATCGCCGCGTCTTCTCCGACTGTTGTGCCGACCGGACAGTAAGCTCTGGCAAACTGCTTTATGAAAGCTATTGTCTTTTTTGCGGGCATAACGACAGTCTCGTTGTTTTTTACCTGGGTTTGTGAATTTTTAGAAACAAGAGTAGAATTTTTGTCCATAGGCAGGGGCTGTTTTTAGGGTTAACATCTTATTGTTTGTCATTATAACGCTATACGCGTCTTTTTATTGTAAAATTTTAATTAAAAATCTAACTCTCGTTTTGCCACACAGCTTTCGTCAGACGTTATTTAAAATAATAATGTAAATTTGCATCTGCAAAAACAAGCCCAAAGAACATCATGAGACTTAACGGACGAAGAAACAGCACCAACATAAGCGACCGGCGGGGTATATCGGGTCGCTCTATCGGCATAGGAGGCGGCATCGTCGGCGTCATAGCCGCAATCGTGATAACCCTTATGTCGGGAGGCAGCATCGGCGATGTCATAGGCAATGTCGCCGGACAGTATCTCAGCGGCAATGTCACCACCGAGAGCGGCAGTCGACTGTCAGCCGAAGACGAACGTCTCGCCGACCTTGCGTCAAAAGTGCTCGCAGGCACCGAAGACGTGTGGACCCGCGAATTCAGACGACAGGGATGGGGCGAATACGAGTGTCCGCAAATGGTGCTCTACTCCGGCGCAGTCAGTTCGGGATGCGGTCACGCCACATCTCAGTCAGGCCCATTTTACTGTCCTGCCGACCGGACCGTCTATATCGACCTCGATTTCTTCAGGAGCATGGAGAGCCAGATCGGCGCCTCGGGCGACTTCGCCTATGCCTATGTCATCGCCCACGAGGTCGGACACCACGTCCAGAACCTGCTCGGCACTCTCGACCAGGCGCATACGGCCATGGCACAGGCAAGCGAGAAAGAATCCAACAGAATAAGCGTCAGGCTCGAACTTCAGGCCGATTTCTATGCGGGCGTCTGGGCTTATAACGACAACGAGATGTTCGGCTCGATTGAGCCGGGCGATGTAGAAAACGCCGTCAACGCCGCATCGAAAATCGGCGACGATTACCTGCAGCGCAAAGCCTATGGCTATGAAATTCCCGACGCCTTCAACCATGGACGGTCTGAGCAGCGGGTAAGATGGCTGACCAAAGGCATCAAGACTGGCGACCCGCTTGCGGGCGACACTTTTTCCATAAGCTACTCATCTCTATGAACGATATCAACGACAAATACATGCTCAGAGCCCTGGAGCTCGCGCGTCACGCCACAGGCACGACGACACCCAACCCTATGGTCGGCGCTGTCATCGCCGGCCCCGACGGAACCATCATAGGCGAAGGCTATACGTCGCCTCCCGGCGGCCCGCACGCAGAGGTCAACGCTGTCAACTCGGTCGCCGACCCGAAGGCTCTCAAAGACGCCACCATGTATGTCACCCTCGAACCGTGCAGCCACTGGGGGCGCACTCCGCCTTGCGCCGAAATGATTATCCGCGCGGGCATCCCACGGGTCGTCGTCGGCGCCGTCGACCCCTTCGACAAGGTCAGCGGACGCGGCATCACAATGTTGCGCGACGCCGGCGTCGAAGTCGCCACCGGTGTCATGGCTGAAGAAAGCCGGCGTATCAATGCCTTCTTTTTCACAGCCCACACACTGCGCCGCCCGTTTGTGACACTAAAATGGGCTCAGAGCCGCGACCGCTATATCGACATCCGCCGCGACCCCGCCGTCACGCCCCCCGCGGCAATTTCGACAGCCGTCACACGTCTCATGACTCACCGCCTGCGCAGTCTCCACGACGCCGTCATCGTCGGCTCGTCGACCGTCATCGCCGACAACCCGCGTCTCGACACACGTTTCTGGCCATGGCGCAAGCCGCTACCGGTCATACTCGACCGCCGCAGACGCATCGGTCCGGAATGGCGTGTCACCCGGTCTGAGCATCTGATTATGAGCGAATGTAACGACATAGCCGACCTTCTGTCAACACTTTACACTCGTCACGGCATCACCTCGGTACTTGTCGAGGGAGGTGCCGAAGTGCTGCGGTCGTTCATCGCCTCGGGGCTATGGGATGCCGCACGGGTCGAGACGTCGCCCGTCGTTTTCGGCGACAGAGGCGGCGTAACAGCCCCCGTGTTAGAGCGAAAACCTGTGATGGGCGTGACTGTCGGGCCCAACACCTTTAGTTTTTATTCGCAAAACGAGCTTGTCGACGTTAAAAACCTATAAAAACCTCCAAAAAAAAGCGATTTGCCGCCCCGAGTTTGCCCTATTTAGACTGAAATTATAACTTTGTAGTTTGAAAATAAACTACGACACATCATATAAGATGAAAAAACTTTTAATTGGTCTGACGGCTGCCGCCGTTCTCGCAGGGGCTGCAGGCTGCAACTCAGACTCCGAATACGATATGACACTCCCGTCGAGCGTCATGGTGACATCGTTCTCGCTCACCGACGACGACAAGGTGCTCAGCAATCTCGATTCTGTATTCTTCTCAATAGACCTCAACAAAGGCCTGATATTCAACGCCGACTCTATGCCTTACGGCACTAAGACCGACAAGCTCATACCTGTCATCGTCACCGGCGGCGTCAGCGCGGCTCAATTAATCGTCACAAGACCGGGAAAGGCCGACACCGTCTACAACTATCTCGAAAACTCGACCGACTCGATCGACTTCAGCAACGGTCCCGTGACCCTGCGCCTGCAATCGCTCAGCGGCAGCACAACAAAAGACTATAAGATTTATGTCAACGTCCACAAGGTCAAGGGCGACTCTCTCGTCTGGAACAGGCTCGAACGCACCTCGCTGCCCTCACTCTTCGGCGTCGTCAACAGCCAGCAGACAGTAAAGAGCGGCAATACAATCTATTGTCTCACCAAATATGACAACCGCTACTCGATGGCCTCGTCAGACGACCCCGTCTCGGGCGAGTGGAACAAAACCGAGGTGACATTTGCCTTCAGACCCGTCATCGCATCGCTTTCGGCGACCGACGACGCCCTCTATATCCTCGACGAATCAAAACATCTCTACCGCTCTGTTGACGGCGGTAATTCATGGACTGCCACCGGCGTCAGCGTCGACCATATCTACGG
>USIN01000181.1 GCA_900554715.1 uncultured Bacteroidales bacterium | reverse complement strand
TTTTTGTTCAGATCGACAGACTTTTGAAAAAGCTTTGAAAGGAAGGGTAACAGGATATGATGGTTTCAACGAGAGGACGATATGCGCTGCGCGTGATGATTGATCTGGCAGAGCATAATAATGGAAAATTTATTCCGCTGAAGGATATCGTAGTTCCTGCAACCTTCGCAACCTCGCCAGAACTCTTCATCGTCCGTGAGTTCAGAGAAAGTCACGGGTTTGTAACCCATCCTCGAGTTGAGTTTCATTACCGGGAGGGAAGTCGTGATGGAGAAAAGTTTGGCAAACGGAAATCGAAGTCGAGCCAGCTCGAAAGTTTTCGCCTTGATGGCGCCGGCAAGGCCAAGATGGCGGTATTCTGGGTCGACAATCAAACCGGATGTCGCGACAAAATCTCCATGACTCCAGCTCTCAATGTAGCTGAACCCCACGAGCCTGTCTCCGTGAAGAGCGACCACGCTTTTACCGCCGCTGATTTTTGCGGCGATATATTCGGGGCTGCGCTTCGCAATGCCTGTTCCTCTCTGCAAGGCTGACTCATAAATCAGCCTGACGATGAGGTCGGCATATTTGACCTGCTCAGGTTCGGCAAACTTGACAGTGATGTCTTTAATGTCCATTTTTTAGTTTCCGAATAAGATTGTTAATAACCGGCACGCAAATGCGGCCGTAGACCTTTTTTATAATAAAATAGACCTTTCTATAAAAAATTATATGAGTTCATAATTTATGAGCGGGCAAAATTACAAAAAATATTGACAATTCCGTTAGTTTTTAAACCATTTATGTTTTTTTAGCCCACTATTTGCACACAAGAGTTCTAATCATTACCTTTGTAACCTAATATCAACCTTTTAAACAGATTCTATGAAACTCTCCCGTCTCTTCAACTTCGAGACCACTCTCTTTCTTGTCCTGCTCTGTGTGATGCTTGCCGGCGCCATCCTGCCGTCACGCAGCCTTAAAATCAGCGACGAATCATTCACTGTCCCCTCGACAACCCGCATGACGGCTCAGTTTGCCGATGACGACGTCGTCGACATCCGTATCCCCGCCGGCTCGCATGTGCGCATAATCGGCTACTCGGGCGACGGCCTCTTCCTGAAATATCTCGTCGAGACCGAAGACGGCACCCGCGCCACGCTCCGTCCCGACCAGATTGACATACCCGTCATACCCAAATACGGTCCCGCCAAAGGTAAGACCGTCAGAGTCACAAAGGCCACCTTCTACGACTCCGGCGAGATAAAAGACTACGAGGGCGTCCTTGAGGACGGCACCAAAGTCGAATCGCTGCGGCCAACCAACTTCCTGCCGATCTTCCCCGGAGCCGGCGACATGCATTTTGAAAGCGAGCCGCGCCAGCGCATCATCACCAAAAGCGCACTCGAGGCCATGCTCCCCGAGCTGACACCAGAAAACTGCGAGAAACTTCTCGGTCCCGTGCAGCTGCGTGTGCCGACGCCTGACGGCGGCACTCGCATGTCGTTCTTCGTCGACGCGCTCGACCGCACCGACGGCCATCTATACCGCCCGTCGGTAACCTTCGGCGCCGACGGCACAGCCACCGCGGCCTCGTACTACGACATCCGCTACCGCAACGGCTACGCCCTGCGCTATCTGCCCCTCGTCGAGCAGATCGCCGACATGCCGCTGACATCGTGGCTCATACGCTCCAGCCTCTACAAATCCCATAAATTCGGCGACGGCGCCGTTCAGTCAGTCCTGCGCTGGGGCAGTTATATCATCAACGGCATCGGCGGACTCATCTGGCTCTTCTGCCTCGGCGGACTCCCCGTCGCACTCTTCTGGGCACTCCTCCACTGCCGCAAGGCCTTCTATCCCGTCGGCGACCGCCTGCTACTCGTCATTGTCGCCATCGTCGGCATCATCTCGGCCTATTACTGGTATATCTGCCTCGTCCTGTGGGGCGCCTACGCCCTGTTCGCCCTGCTGATGTTCCCCGTCGCAGCCTTCATCTACCTCATCGTAGCCTGGTCACTCAGCCCAGAGGTGCCCCATCGCCGCTGTCCGTCGTGCCGCCGCCTCGACACCATAGCCCTCGTCGACACCGAGACCCTCGACTCGCAGACCTACATGCGCGACCGCGACGTCGACCGGGTCGTCAAAGACAACAGCACGGCCGTCGAAGAATATACCAAAGTCACTCACTCAAGCGGTTTTATCGAGAAGCGCAACCGCACTGTGACAACCAACGTCGACCTCGACATGGAAACGACGACCTACCGCCAGAAAGTACGCACCGACCGCTACCGCAACCACTACCGCTGCGCCTGCTGCGGCTACACCGAGAGCTGCGACCGCAGCCAGAACACCGTCCTCTCATCTCAGCGCACCGGCATCAACCGCTGGCGCCACCGCGACACCGTCATAGACTAAGCCACGGCATATCGGCCAGATTTAAAGTGAGACTTTAAATCTGGCCAGTGCGACTATACACTGCTGAAATTCAGCAATATACAGCTGTTGGTTTTATAGTTGTCGGCGATTTTCGGCGGGTTTTGCTTTCGTTTGTGGAATTATTGGCGTAAATTTGCATAGTCGACGACACTTTCAACGGCCAGTTTTTCATGGAACAGAACGACAACCGACTCACCAAAGATGCCATCAGAGACCATCGTTTCTGGAATCTGTCGCTTAAAATAAGCGACAGCGCCCTTGACATCGCCCTGCGGTCGACCGTCGAAGACAATTCACTGATACTCCGCCATGTCGGC
The DNA here is from genome assembly GCA_900554715.1 of uncultured Bacteroidales bacterium. GTDB lineage: Bacteria > Bacteroidota > Bacteroidia > Bacteroidales > Muribaculaceae > CAG-873. The sequence goes on along the minus strand of USIN01000181.1, from coordinate 1,449 downwards.
TTTGACCAGGCCGCCATGTCCGTGCCCAAGGCTCTCGAAGAGGCTGTCTATGACAACCCGTTGCTGCTCTGCGATTTCGGGCGCGTCGACGTCGTCGTCGACTGTCCGCGTCTGGCATTCGTGCCTGCCGCTGTCGCCTCTGACGGCGACAGACTCGAAAAAGCGGCGTCGCTGCTATGGCCCGGCGACGACACCGGCAAGCTGATTGTCAACGATATACCCCGTGCACAGGCCGCCCTGATGATGAAACTCGACAGCGATATCGCAGGCTTCATCGCCCGCACCTTCAACAATCCGCCTGTCTGTCACCGTCTCACACCGCTATGCCGCTACTTCTCGTTCCAGAGCCGTGCGGTCAACAACATCAAGATGTTCGTCAATGTCTCGCCCGACGCCGTCGACATCGTGGCATTCTCGAACAACGGACTGCTCTTAGCCAACACATTCAGGACAACGACCGTCGCCGACGCCCTCTACTACTGCCTCGCCGTGGCACGCAGCTGCGGCTTCGACCAGCTCAACGACGAGATGATGCTCTCGGGCGACCGCGCCGTCCGCGACAGTCTGACACCACTGCTGCGGCAGTACGTCAACTATGTCATGCCGCTGGTATTCCCCTCTGATATATACCGCCACGGCAAAGAAGCCCTTGCCGCCCCCTTCGAACTCATAATATTGCCACTATGCGAATAATACGAGGAAAATACGGCCGTCGCCGCTTCGACGTGCCGACAAACATAACAGCGCGCCCGACGACCGACTTCGCGCGCGAGAACATCTTCAACGTGCTCGAGAACATGGTCGACTTTGAAGGGCTGTCTGCTCTCGACCTCTTTGCCGGCACAGGCGCCATCACCTTCGAGTTCCTGTCGCGCGGATGCTCCGACGTCACCGCCGTCGAAAAAGCCGTGACCCAGTATAACTTCATCAGGAAAGTCGCCCAGCAGCTCAACGTCGACAACCTCACCCTAATAAAAGGCGACGCGCTGAAGTTTATCGACACCTGCACGAAGAAGTTCGACCTCATCTTCGCCGACCCTCCCTACGACATGCCCGACTTCGCCTCGGTACCCGTCAGAATCCTCGGCTCACAGATGCTCAGACCCGGCACCGTCGTCATCGTCGAGCACAGCAAAAACCACGATTTCAGCACCCTCCCCCACTTCGCCGGCCACCGCACCTACGGCTCCGTCAACTTCTCAATCTTCGAGATTCCCGAGTGAGTTAGAAAAACAAAAGATTTATACAATTTAGTAGGGCAATGCCACAGCACAGTCACCCAAACCCTGCCGCCTGTGCTATTAACGTGCGGCCTCGAGCTCGAGCCTTCAAATTTGTCCTCGTGTCGGCGGCTTGCCGCCGTATGGAACTACGGCTTCAACCCTCGCATCCAACCAATTAGCCTCCAACACAGGCCGGAGGCCTGCAATCTTGTTAACCGCGGGCGCC
>USIN01000180.1 GCA_900554715.1 uncultured Bacteroidales bacterium | reverse complement strand
TCTCTTACAAGCGTCGACTTGCCCGAGCCACTGACGCCGGTGACAACGGTCATCACCCCGAGCGGGAATCTGACGTCGATATTCTTCAGATTGTGTTCTGTCGCGCCCTTGACCTCGATGTAGCTCGACGAGCGGCGCCGCACCCGGGGCATGTCGATTGTCTCTGACCCCGACAGATAGCGCATCGTGTGCGACAGCGGGGCGTCGCGTTCGGCCGACGCCGCGTCAGCCGGGACAGGGCCGTTATAGACTATCTCGCCACCGCCCGTGCCGGCGTCAGGACCGATGTCGACGATGCGGTCGGCCGCGCGCATTATCTCTTCGTCATGCTCGACGACTACAACGGTGTTGCCGAGACTCTTCAGTTTGCCGAGCACTCCGACAAGACGGTCAGTGTCGCGCGGATGCAGACCGATCGACGGTTCGTCGAGTATATAAAGCGAGCCGACCAGACTGCTGCCCAGCGATGTCGCAAGATTGATGCGCTGGCTCTCGCCGCCAGAGAGGGAGTTCGACAGACGGTCGAGCGTGAGATAGCCCAGTCCGACGTCGAGCAGGAAGTGCAGACGGCTTTTGATTTCGACGAGCAGACGCTCGGCTATGCGGCCGTCGGTGTCATTGAGCTCGAGGGCGTCAAACCAGGCGACAGCCTCGGTGACGGGCATAGTCGTGATGTCTGATATGGTCTTGCCGGCGATCTTGACATAGGCGGCGTCGCGCCTCAGACGCGAGCCGTGGCAGTCGGGACAGGTCGTCTTGCCGCGGTAGCGGGCCATCATCGCGCGGTATTGTATCTGATAGCGCTGGCTCTCGAGCCACTCGAAGAAGGCGTCAATCGAGGCCGAGCCTTTGCCGTCGCCGTGCCATAGCAGATCGAGCTGCGCCGGCGTCAGGTCGGCATACGGCACGTGAATCGGGAAATCATGTTTCGCCGCCACAGCGATGAAACGGCGTTTCCACTCACTCATCAGCTCGCTGCGCCAGCAGGCCACCGCACCCTCGAAGACGGTCAGCGACCGGTCAGGCACGACAAGTTTGTCGTCGATGCCGAGCACCTTGCCGAAACCCTCGCACGTAGGGCATGCGCCAAACGGATTGTTGAAGTTAAACATCTGTTCGCTCGGCTCGACGAAAGTCATGCCGTCGGCCTCGAAACGTTTCGAGAAATCATGGCGCTCGGTCTTGCCGTCATGCCAGACTACAAGCGTGCAGCAGTCGCGGCCCTCGAAAAAAGCCGTCTCGGCCGATTCGGCCAGACGCGACACCTCGTCGCCTTCGCGTGCCACGGCAAGGCGGTCGACAAGCAGCATCACCGCGGCCTCGTCTTCGACCTTTTCGGTTCCGGCGACAATGTCGGCGATATCGATGAATGTGCCGTCGGCGGTCAGCAGACGGCTGAATCCTTCTTTAAGATATATGTTTAACTGGGCTTCGAACGTGCGGCCCTCAGGCAGCACGACCGGAGCGGCCACGGCGATACGCGTTCCCTCGGGATAGGCCGCCGCGACTGCGACGACGTCATCGACAGTGTGTTTGCGGACCTCGGCGCCCGACACGGGCGAATAGGTGTGCCCCACGCGGCCGAAGAGCATTCGCAGATAGTCGTAGATCTCGGTCGACGTGCCGACGGTCGAGCGCGGATTGCGCGTGTTGACCTTCTGCTCTATGGCTATCGCCGGCGGCAGTCCCCTGATATAGTCACACTCGGGTTTGCGCAGTTTGCCTAAGAACTGGCGCGCATACGACGACAGACTCTCGACATATCGCCGGCGCCCTTCGGCATAGAGCGTGTCGAACGCAAACGACGACTTGCCCGAGCCCGACAAGCCCGTCACGACGATAAACTCGCCGCGCGGCAGATCGATGCTTATATCCTTGAGATTGTTGACGCGGGCGCCTTTTACTGAAATATATTGTTCTGACATAATTCTCATTTTTGCAACTTACAAAGATACAAAAATTATACCAAACCACAGCACCCCGACAGCGCTGAATGGCATATGAATGGCATATCCCGTTTGCGTGCAAGTTTTCGATGCGTGGACTTCGGTGAGAAAGGGTCTTGTCGACCGCGGATACCGCGGTGAGCTTATAGAAAATATAACGCGTGGCCTCAATATCGACATAGAAGTCTGTTACAAGCCAAACGGAACTTGCGGCTTTACACCAAAGCCTCTGCGATGGTCATCCTCCTGACTTGGTGGCTTCCGTAGGCTTACACGAAACTACGAAATCTCCGATGCCCCCGCTGAGGAAATGATTGATTTAGCCGCCATAAAAATTTTAATCAATAAAATTTAGACAACCTCTAAAAAGCGCCCGTAAAACGTAAAAATTCGGTTAATAAATCGTAAATATTGTTTAATTCAATATCCTTTCAAATAAAACAACTCGCTTATCCTTTGATTTGCAACATCTTATTGTCGATTCATCATTTCATCCAAAATGTTGCGGTGATATGACAATAATTTGAAAGTTCTGCATTTTTTTCGTTCCTTTGCATTACTATAATCTCAGACCTGAAAACAGCAATGGTTACACAACTTATCAACGGCAAAATATTTACTCCAACAGGCTGGGTCGAAAACGGCTCAGTCATCATCAAAGACCACTACATCAAAGACATACTGAACCACAGCAACCGTCTCACCATGGTTGACCGCGTCATTGACGCCGAAGGCGCATACGTGCTTCCCGGCGGCATCGACATGCACGTCCACGGAGGTGGCGGACGCGACTTCATGGAGACAAGCGCCGACGCTTTCATGACCGCTGTAGAAGCTCACCGCTCACACGGCACGACTTCGATATTCCCCACCCTCTCGTCATCGACGACAGAAATGATTTCTGACGCTGCCGTGACATGCGAGAAACTGATGGAAGACCCGATGAACGGCATCCTCGGTCTCCACCTCGAAGGCCCGTACTTCAACCCCAAGATGGCTGGCGGCCAGATGCGTGAGAATATCCGCGTCGCTGACCCCAACGAATACGTGCCCCTCGTCGAGGAATTCCGCTGCATCAAGCGCTGGGACTCGGCTCCAGAGCTGCCGGGTTCAGAAGAGTTTGGCCGCTATCTGCGTTCAAAAGGCATCGTCGTTGCCCTCGCCCACACAGCCGCACAGCTCGATGACGTCGAGCGGGCATACCGCGCGGGCTACTCACTGGCCACTCACTTCTATGACGCCATGACCGCGTCACACAAAGAGGGCATGTTCCGCCACGCCGGCACAGTCGAGGCCGTTTATCTCACCGACGGCATGAACGTCGAGATGATTGCCGACGGCATCCACGTGCCGCCTATCATCCTGCGACTTATCCATAAATTCAAAGGCACGTCGCGCACAGCGCTCATCACCGACGCACTCGCCTGCGCCGCATCTGACTGCGAGACAGCTTTCGACCCCCGTGTCATCATCGAGGACGGAGTCTGCAAGCTCTCTGACCGCTCGGCCATCGCCGGCAGTATCGCAACGATGGACCGTCTCTTCCGTGTCGCTGTCAACAAAGCCAAGATACCCCTCGAAGACGTCGCCCGCATGGCATCGGAGACCCCGGCCCGCATCATGGGCGTATATGACCGCAAAGGCAGCCTCGAGCACGGCAAAGACGCCGACATCATGATTATGGACTCGACACTCCATCTCAAAGGCGTCATCCAGATGGGCCGCGACGTCGAAGTTGCCAAGACTACAATCGAATAATTAACTTCCAGGACATATCAAACAGGCGTCTGATTTCAGAATCAGTCGCCTGTTTTTTGTTTTAAGGAAAATTCTTATTTTTGCATCAAATATTGATCTCATGAAACACTCGGTAAAAAGCAAAAGAAAAATAATCATCGCCGCAGCCTCGGTCGCAGTCGTTGCAGCTCTTTTTTCAAGCTGCCGGCAGTCTGAAAACAAACCCGTGAAATTAGACGGCGAGGTCGTCGAGACAACAGTCGAAGATCCCGGAGAAGCCTATCTGAAAGTAAACGGCGCCCGCGAAGGTGTCGTCACCAGACCGTCAGGACTTCAGGCCGAAGTCATCAAACGCACAGAAGGCGCCCGCCCCACAGCTAACTCTACTGTTACAATCGCCTACGAAGGCCGTCTCGTCAACGGCACAGTCTTCGACAAAAGCGACGACGCGAGCTTCCCCGTTAACGCCGTCATTCCCGGCTTCGCCGAGGGTCTGCAGCTCATGACCTTAG
>USIN01000179.1 GCA_900554715.1 uncultured Bacteroidales bacterium | reverse complement strand
TTAAGAAAGACGAACTCATGGCCGCTCTCGGCTGGCTTGGCCGCGAAGGCAAGATCGCAATCGCCGAGGATGATGAAGACGTTGTAGTGACATTGGTGTAAAAGCACACAAAAATCCCGAACAAGAGAACGGCCCCGCCTGCATATCTGGCGGGGCCGTTCTGACATTATCCGTTATCAATCACTTACGCATCACTCCCGGTTGGCGCGTTTGCGCTCGTTCTCGTCGAGTATGATCTTGCGGATGCGGATGTGGTTGGGAGTCACCTCCACATATTCATCCTCCTTGATGTACTCCAGAGCCTCTTCGAGAGAGAACACCACCGGAGGCACGATTCTCGCCTTGTCGTCGGCTCCCGACGCACGCATGTTGGTCAGTTTCTTGCTCTTGGTGACATTCACCACGATATCCTTGTCCTTGGCGTTCTCTCCGACTACCTGTCCGGCATAGACCTCTTCCTGCGGGAAGATGAAGAAACGGCCTCGGTCCTGAAGCTTGTCGATGGCATAGGCGTATGCCGTTCCCGCCTCGAGAGCGATGAGCGAACCGTTGGTGCGGCGCTCGATGTCACCCTTCCAGGGCTGATATTCGAGGAAGCGATGAGCCATGATGGCCTCGCCGGCCGACGCTGTCAGCACGTTGTTGCGCAGACCGATGATGCCTCGCGAAGGTATCTGGAACTCCATGTGCACGCGGTCGTTCTGAGCCGACATCGACACGAGGTCGCCCTTGCGACGTGTCACCATATCGATGATGCGCGACGAATATTCCTCGGTGACGTTGATGGTGAGCAGTTCGACAGGCTCACACTTGACGCCGTCGATCTCCTTGATGATGACCTGCGGCTGACCGACCTGAAGCTCGTAGCCCTCGCGGCGCATGGTCTCGATGAGTACAGAGAGATGGAGCACACCGCGGCCGTAGACGGTCCAGACATCCTCGTGGTCTGCCTTGGTGACGCGGAGGGCGAGGTTGCGGTCGAGCTCGCGGGTGAGGCGGTCGCCGATATGGCGCGAAGTTACATATTTGCCGTCGCGTCCGAAGAAGGGGCTGTCGTTGATGGTGAAGGTCATCGACATCGTAGGCTCGTCGATGGCGATACGCGGCAGGGCCTCGGGGTTGTTGATGTCGGCGACGGTGTCGCCGATTTCGAAGCCTTCGATGCCGACAAGAGCGCATATATCGCCGCTCTTGACACTCTCGACACGTTTGCGGCCCATGCCTTCGAAGACATGCAGTTCCTTGATGCGCTGGCGCGAGACGCTGCCGTCGCGGCGGCAGAGGGCGACATCCATGCCCTCGCGGAGCTCGCCGCGGTGTACGCGGCCGATAGCGATACGACCCACATAGTTCGAGAAGTCAAGCGAAGTGATGAGCATCTGGGCATCGCCCTCGAGAGTTTCGGGTTCGGGTATATATTCGATGATGGCGTCGAGCAGCGGCAGGATGTTGTCGGTCGGTTTGCGCCAGTCGGTGCTCATCCAGCCTTCCTTGGCCGAGCCGTAGATTGTCGGGAAATCGAGCTGTTCTTCGGTGGCGTCGAGGTTGAACATCAGGTCGAAGACCATCTCCTGCACCTCGTCGGGACGGCAGTTGGGCTTGTCGACCTTATTGATGACGACAACGGGCTTCAGACCAATCTGAATGGCTTTCTGAAGCACGAAACGGGTCTGGGGCATCGGGCCCTCGAAGGCGTCGACGAGCAGCAGACAGCCGTCGGCCATGTTGAGCACACGCTCGACCTCGCCGCCGAAGTCGGCGTGTCCCGGAGTGTCGATGATGTTGATCTTATAGCCTTTATAATTTATCGAAACGTTTTTCGACAGGATTGTTATGCCGCGTTCACGTTCGAGGTCGTTATTGTCGAGAATGAGTTCGCCGGCATTCTGATTGTCTCTGAAAAGGTTGCCGGCAAGAAGCATTTTGTCTACTACCGTCGTCTTACCGTGGTCGACGTGGGCGATGATAGCGATGTTTCTGATTTTTTGCATACACTATTGGATTTTCTTTCAACCTGCAAAAGTACATAAAAATCAGCACACTTCAGCTCCCAAATCAAAAAAAGTGATAAACCGGCGCCCATGATTACATTCATAATTGCAGTCAGCCACGCAAAACCGTCTGCAAGACGCTGATTTTCATATCTCATGTCCGTTTGATTCCGACGAGCCGACTTCATCATCTGCCCCGAAGCGGGCAAGAAAACTTATTTGTGTCCAATAACCAACTATACATGTGACAATCAAATCAAACGCCGCCACAGCTTCATAGTCAGTCAAAACATCTGAATTCATAATAAAACAATATGGAATCCAGTTGAGGCCGTTCCCGGGCAAAAGCATTATAAACAACACCAAAGGAAAAACAAAAAGATTGGCAGCGATGACAGTTCGGTCTTCGACGCTATGATTATAAGAGACTATGAAATAATAACCCAGCAACACAGCCAATGCAACCAGTCGCCCTTTTATAATTTCAGCGCCAAAAACTTTACAGGTAATAAAGTCAATGCAAAACCCCGGAGTCGCAGGAAACAACAATAGCCCCGCCGTCAAAATCGCCAATATAACACAGGGCGTATATTTATCCTTCTGTATTCTTTTTACATCAATCAGCATTGCATCTGCCGTTTAATAAAAGACCATTCTATGAATGTCTGTGTCATACAAAATGGTACTGTCGATTGCAACATAACGGTTTATGGTCTTTTTTGTATAATATATATCTTCACGGCTCACTGCTGTGACAGAATCCGTCCCCCATAGGCTATCATCTTCGTATGTAAACGGATCTTCATAATATATCGAATCTCCGTTCGGCCAGTATTTGTATGTATAAAAATCCACAAAACACGTTTCATTTTGACCAAATCCAAAGTTGAAGTAGATTGTATCATTTCTGATACTGTCTAATTTCAAATGAAACAAATCAAAATTAATCAGATTGTATTGTAATTTTTTATATCTTGAATCTTTATTGGAATTGTAAACTTTTTTAATATAGTCGGCAAACATATCTTTGAAAAAGCAGATAGTATCTAACTTTTGCAGTTTACTGTCATCCCTGGTGTTTATGACTATTGACAGCGCTACATTGTGTTTTCTTATAAGTGTATATTTTCCCGTACTGTCACACACCACCGAGTCACATTTGCCATAATCTGAATCTTCAATAGGACCGTATACGTAATATGATTTTAGAAACGGGTCTTCTATAAGCCCATATTTTATATCAAACCGGTCTGTCACCGAATCATGTCCCTTAATTTTGTAATCTCCGGCGCTATCTGAATACCACCTGAATGTCATTCCGGAGCGGTCGATATTTCCACCGCTGAAAACACGGAGTTGGGACGAAACCCATAAGTGTTCGTCGTTCGACTCTTCTGTTACAGAGTCTATTTTTGTAACATTGTCATTATCAGAGCTTGAATTAGTCGTACAATTTATCAGCAAGTATTGCAAGCCCATTAAAAACGTTATAAATAAAATTAATTTTTTCATTATTATTGAGACAAAAACTTAATTCGGTATATACTCAGGTGGCTTTGGCGCAGGAATGTCGACCCTTATAAGATTTTTGGATACTGTACTTTGGGCAAGGCCTGTAATAATTACTTCATCCAAAGCCCCTCCTTGATAGGTATGATTGTCAGGAGTGATTAATTTTTGAGCATCGACAAGAGTTTTTGAATCTATGGCAGGATTTATATGTTTGCCGTCTACTAAAATCTCATAATGCAGATGAACGCCTCTGCTTCTGCCGGTTTCTCCCATAAATCCTATCACATCACCCTCAGACACTTTGCTACCTAATTCCAGTCCTTCGGGAAGACTGTTGCAATGCATATATCTTGTTGTTACCCTTTTATTATTTGATGTTATAGCAATTCTTATACCGCCACCATCTCCATCTTCTTGGCGAACTATTCTCGACACAGTACCGTCGTGCGTAGCAATAATTGGGCAGTTTAAATCATCTTGACCTGCATTTTCCATATTTACATCTACCCCTTTATGGAATCTACCATTATCACGGGATGCGCCAAAATTGTTCTCATGTTTAGGCGTGTATCCTTTGTATGTAGTGGCGACGGGATTTCTTAGATTTCCAGTTGGGTCGATAAACATAATTGGATTTCCTCCGCAGTGGCTGAAGGGTGAAAAATTTGGAAATTTAGATGCATACTTGTCGCAGGT
>USIN01000178.1 GCA_900554715.1 uncultured Bacteroidales bacterium | reverse complement strand
AGCCGTATTCTTTCTGAAGCTCGATGGCCTTGGCATAGGCGTCGTCGTAGACGCCGGGGACGAGGCAGACTTCGGCTCCATAGCCTTTGGTGGCCTCGACCTTTGAAATCGGGGCGCCGGCAGGCAGACAGATAAGCGATTTGATGCCGTTGTGGGTCGCGCCGAGAGCTACGCCCTGGGCATGGTTGCCTGCCGAACAGGCGATGACACCACGCGCTTTCTCCTCGTCGGTGAGCTGTGATATCTTATAATAAGCGCCTCGCAGTTTGAACGAACCGGTCAGCTGCAGATTCTCTGTCTTGAGGTAAATCTCCGACTCGGGATTGATTTTGAGAGCCGGTATAACGGCCGTCTTGCGGGCGACATCCTTGAGCACCGCGGCGGCATTGAATATTTCACTTATTTCAAGCATAGCTAAATTAAATTAACATCGCAAAGTTATAATTTTGTTGTATTTTCGACAACAATTTTTACAACTTCTTTCAAGGTAAATTCGTTTGATTATAAAACAAAATATAAAAGACAATTACATCTATTATGGCTAAAACATTTAAAGAACTTGCTCTCGAATATCACAGATACCCCAAACCCGGAAAAATCGAAACCGTAGCGACTAAAGCCACATCGCATCCCGACGACCTCTCGCTGGCCTACTCGCCAGGCGTGGCCTACCCTTGTCTTGAAATCAAAGACAACAAAGAGACCGCTTATGAATATACAAACAAAAACAATCTCGTCGCCGTCATCTCTAACGGCACGGCTGTGCTCGGACTGGGCAATATCGGGGCGGCGGCAGCCAAACCCGTGATGGAAGGCAAGGCTTTGCTGTTCAAAATATTCGCAGGCCTCGACTGCTATGATATCGAAATCGACGAAACCGACGCCGACGCTTTCGTAAGAGCAGTCAAAGCGATGTCGCCGACTTTCGGGGGCATCAACCTCGAGGACATCAAGGCGCCAGAGTGCTTTGAAATCGAGCGCCGGCTCAAACAGGAATGCGACATCCCCGTGATGCACGACGACCAGCACGGCACGGCCATCGTCAGCTCGGCCGCACTGTTAAACGCACTCGACATCCAGGGCAAGAAAATCGACGAGGTCAAGGTCGTGGTCAACGGCGCCGGGGCTGCCGCCTTAGCTTGCACACGCCTCTACCTCAAGCTCGGCGTCAAGAGAGAGCACGTCATCGTCTGCGACAGCAAAGGCGCCATCACCCGCCACCGCACCGACCTCAACAGCAGCAAGGCCGAGTTTGCCGCCGACAGCGACGTAACAACTCTCGCCGAAGCGATAAAAGGCGCCGATGTCTTCCTCGGACTCTCTGTCGCCGACGTGCTTACGCCCGAGATGCTACGGTCGATGGCGCCGAAGCCCATCGTCTTCGCACTGGCAAACCCCAATCCCGAAATCGCATACGACAAGGCTCTTGCAACGCGCGACGACCTGATTTTCGCCACAGGACGCTCTGACTACCCCAATCAGATCAACAATGTCCTCGGCTTCCCCTATCTATTCAGGGCGGCGCTCGACTGTCGCGCCAGCGAAATCAACGAGGATATGAAAATCGCTGCGGCGAAAGCCATTGCGGCGCTCGCGCGCAAGCCTGTGCCCAAGTCGCTGATAAGGGCATACGGTCTCAGGAAGATGGAATTCGGGCGCGATTACATCCTGCCGAAACCGTTTGACAAACGACTGCTGTCGCAGGTGTCACCGGCCATAGCCGAGGCAGCCGCACGTTCGGGTGTCGCACGCCGTCCTATCGCCGACCTGACGGCCTATGCTGCCCAGCTCGAGACTCTGATTGAAGACAATGACGCCTATATCGTCAAGCTTCTCGACCCCGACGGCGACCACTGCGACTGCAAGTAAAATAAACGCTCATAACCGACAGAGCCATCGCCTTTTAATCGGCGATGGCTCTGCTTTATAAAATTATCTTGCGAAATTATGCGAAGATTGTGATTCCATCTCTTTCTATTTCAGAAACAAGAAGTTTATCGAGGTCTGATCTTTTTCTGATGACATCGACAGCCACGCCGAGCAAATCTTGTAAATAATTTTTAAGTGCTATGACTTTAAACGCTTTAGGCGGCATATCAACATACACATCAACATCGCTGCCGATATGGCTATCGCCGCGCGCCATCGAGCCAAAGAGACATAACGACCTAACGCCAAATTCATTGCGGAGGTAGGGTGACACACGCCTAAGAAGCTCGATACATTGCGCTTTTGTACACATAATCTTTCTTTTTGCAAATATATAACAAATATGTTATATTTTTCAGCCGCCCAGATAATATTTTTTTCAGAACTGGAAATAGATGAACGGGGCGACGTCTTCGCCGCGGAGTTCGATGACGAGCTGGACGACAACAATGAAAATCAACAGTTTGATTATCCACGGCGACTTTACAAAGGCCGCGGCAGCCCTACCCCAGAAGTTGGTCGGAAGGGCATGGGCCACAATGATGACAAGCATCATTATGAGCCACAACATGCGCGCCGAAGCGAACGGCAGGGCATAATCGAGCGAGAAATCGGTGAAGGCGTTTTTGATGATGAGCCACGAGTCGGTCCAGCTGTCGGCACGGAAAAACACCCACAGAAATGCGACGACAGTCATGGTGACGAACCAGCTTAAAGCCTTCACGGGCCACGATGAGCCGAGACGGTCGAGCCAGGGCTTAGAGGCCTTGTGGACGGCAAGGCCGGCACCGTGCATTGCGCCCCAGAAGACAAATTTCCAGGCCGCGCCATGCCACAGACCGCCGATGAGCATGGTGGCGAAGTTGTTGATATAGGTGCGGCGTGTGCCTTTGCGGTTACCGCCGAGAGGTATATAGATATAATCGCGCAGCCACGTCGAGAGGGAGATATGCCAGCGGCGCCAGAAATCGGTAAGATTCTGTGATTTATATGGAAAGTTGAAGTTCTGAGCGAGCCTGAAACCCATTATAAGCGCGATGCCTATGGCCATGTCGGAATATCCCGAGAAATCGCAGTAGATCTGCATCGTATAGCCGATGATGCCCATGACGGTCTCGAAGCCCGAGTAACCTGTGGGCGACTGGAAGATAAGGTCATTATACTGAGCTATATAATCGGCTATGATGGCTTTTTTGACGACTCCGAGTATTATCAGCCAGAAGCCCATGTAGACCTCGTCGCGGGTGGCATGGCGGTTCTCGCGAATCTGCGGCAGGAAATAGTCGGCGCGCACGATAGGACCGGCCACGAGTGCCGGGAAGAACGAAAGAAAGAAAGCATATTCGAGCCATGTGCGTGTCGGCGCGACGCGGCCTTTATAGACATCGACGATATAGCTGATAGACTGGAATGTATAGAAGCTTATGCCAACAGGCAGTATGAGGTCGAGCGGCTGGAAATTGGCGCCGACCATGGCACTGATGTTCCATAGGAAGAAGTTTGCATACTTGAAGTAGCCGAGGATGCCGAGCGAGGCTGTCAGCGAACACGCGACGCAGAGTTTGCGCGCCGTCACGGACTTCAGCCTCACAAGCAGCCGCGACAGCAGCCAGTCGAACAGCGAGGTCGCGAACAGCAGCACGACGAAGACACCGCTCGATTTATAATAGAAATAGAAGCTGAAGGCGACGACAAAGACAATCATCTGCCACAGACGGCGTTTCAGCAGGCTGTAGACCGGAATGAAGACGAGAAAAAGCACCCAGAACGTACCGCTCGAAAAAAGCATCGGCTGGCCCTCGGTGTATGTGAAAATATCTTTTAGATTGAGAAGCAGATTGTTGACGTCCATTACTTTTCGTCGGGCTGGTGGACAAAAATACGTTTAGGTTTGCCTTTGACATCGCCGGGATCGGCCATTTTAATGGGATGAGCGGCATGGAGAGGCATCCAGCGGGCGACGCTGTCGAGCCACAGTGCGGCAGACGATCGTGTCGGGTGCGCGCCGTCTTTGGTGCGGTCGAAGTGCATGCCGTCGCTTTTGAAATATCCGCCTTCTGCGGCGTTTGCGGCGATGAGTTCGTTTATGCCGGTGTCGGGCTTCCAGTTGGGAGGACCAATCCATACATAGGGTATCGCACCGATGTCGGTGATGATATTCCTGACAAAACCGTCGCGTTTTTCCTTGATATCTTTAACAAACAGCTCGTTTGCGCCGAGACAGATGAAGACATAGTCGGGATGGAGGCGGTCGATATAGCCGCGGAGCTTGTCTGACGAGCCCCAGCGCTCTGACGTCGAGCTATACCCCATGAC
>USIN01000177.1 GCA_900554715.1 uncultured Bacteroidales bacterium | reverse complement strand
AACCGTTGGCGGCGATGAACTCTGCACGCGAGGGAAGTGTGGCTTTGACCGCATCGATCTCTTCGACCGATGGATTGCCGACATAAGTGACCTCGCAGTCATAGCGGCTGAAAAATTCCGGCTCGAACGGCAGAATCGAGAACAGCCGGCGCACATAGCGGCGTATGTCTTTGACGCGCCATGTCTTCCATGCCCAAACCTTTGGCGAGATGTAATAGTAGACCGGCGTCTTGCTGCGTGCGGCATGACGGGCCATCTTGAGATTGAACGACGGATAGTCGATGAGTATGAGACAGTCAGGGCGGGCATTGTCAAATGAACGCCGCGCATATGAGAGGTTGCCGAAAATCTTGCGGAGATTTCGCAGAACCTCGCTGAAGCCCATGAAGGCCATGTCGTTGATGTGAATCACCGGTGTCGTGGCGGCCGCCGCCGCCATTTTGTCGCCGCCGATGACAGTGAAGTGTGCGTCAGTGTCGGCGGTCATGAGGGCGCTGATTAGCTGTGAGCCGTGGAGATCGCCCGAGGCTTCGCCGGCTATGATGAAATAGTGCATTGGTGTCAGGAACGTTTTGATTTGAAAAAGTCTTGCATCAGGGCCCGGCACTCGTCGGCGCGTACTCCGGCGGTGACGGTCGCGCGCGGATGAAAAGGCTGCCGCGAGGTCAGCGTCGTGTAGCCGCGTTTGTCATCGCCGCAGCCATAAACGATGCGTCCTATCTGTGCCCAGGCGATGGCGCCGGCACACATCAGACAGGGTTCGACTGTGACATAAAGTGTGGCATCGCGCAGATATTTGCCTCCGAGAGCCGCAGCTGCGGCCGTGATGGCCTGCATCTCGGCGTGGGCAGTGACGTCATCGAGGGCCTCGGTAAGGTTGTGACCGCGGCCGAGTATACGGCCCGAGGCGCTGACGATGACAGCGCCTATCGGTATCTCGTCGCAGGCCAGAGCCGCGCGCGCCTCGGCCAAAGCCAGCCCCATGTATCTGTTGTCGTCGGCTGTTTCTATCATAAGAGATCTATTCTGAGGCCTTCGTCGGCGGCGATGGCGTTCGGGAAGATGGCCGCAGCCTCTTTGACGAAGACGTCGCTGTCGCGGTATGATTTTGAGAAATGGCCCAGTATTAGCCTGCGGGCGCCGGCCATCTGTGCTATATGGGCGGCTTCGGCGGCAGTCGAGTGGCCGCGGGCGTTGGCTTTGGCAGCCTGGTCGGAGCAATATGTCGATTCGTGATAGACGGTGTCGATGCCGGCGATATCGTCGGCGACAGCCGGGTTGAAAGCCGTGTCTGAGCAATAGGCGTAGCTCATCGACGGGTCGGCGTCGGTCGTCAGGCGCTCGTTCGCGATGACAGTGCCGTCGGGAGTGACATAGTCGGCTCCCTCTTTTATCAGCGGCAACTGTGACACGGGTATGTTGTAAAACGATACCATATCGCCGCGCAGATGCCGTAACTTGGGCTTTTCGGTAAATTTGAATCCGACGCAGTCGACGCGGTGATAGAGCGGGAAAGTCTCGACCGTCAGTCCCTGGTCCTCATAGATGACGGCACGTCCCGGCTCGATTACGTCATAGACTATGTCAAACGATGTGTCGCGACAAAAGACCTTCATGATTTGACGCAGTATGTCGGCGCCTTCCCTGAAGGCATGGATGGTGACGCTGCCGCCTTTCTCGTGGAGCGACAGAGTCGACAGCAGTCCGGGTAACCCGAGGAAATGGTCGCCGTGGATGTGCGATATGAAAATATGGTTGAGACGCGAGAACTTCAGGCGTTGCTTCATCATCTGCAGCTGTGCGCCTTCGCCGCAGTCAATCATGAAGAGCTTGTCGCGGAAATCGACGACCTGACACGAGGGCATGTGTCTGGCCGTAGGGGTGGCCGCGCCGCAACCGAGTATGTTGATGCTGAAATTTGCCATGACACAAAGTTATTCAAAATTCAACATTTGGCATCCAAAATTGAAAAAAATATTAATTGCATTATTTTTCATACCCTCAGCCGAACATTCCGACCCGATCGGTTGTCTTATGTATATACAGCAGAAAAATTAGGAATTAGTTTTTTCATAGGATTAGATTTTAAGGTTTTTAGCAATATGCGGCAGTCGTGAGACCGCCGCCTGTTGTTTCCGCCCGAAATCATAAAATATTTAGCTGAAAATCAAAAAGTAATTAGTAATTTTGCGTCCATGAAAGACCTTACTATATCAAACATCGAGCGCCAGAATGTGTTGAATAACTGTTATGCACTCAAAACCATCCGGGAGAACTTGGGCGTTAATGGATTGCATTATTATGATGAATTACTGTTTACACCAAAGATGGTTGCAGATTTCTATGGGGTGGATGAACGCACAATCAAGCGTTATATCCGTGAATATGGAGACGAGTTGCGTGATAACGGATATTTTTTAAGCCAAGGTGAAGAGCTGAAAAACATTAAGTTACAAATTGGTAGTGACATAAATGTCCCTACCAAAACTACGATAATATCGTTCTTTACATTCCGCGCCTTTCTTAACATCGGCATGCTTCTCACCGAGAGCGAAAAAGCTAGACAACTGCGAGCACGCATCCTTGATATAGTCATCGCTACAATCAACGGCCGTGCCGGCGGTGGGACAAAATATATCAACTGGCGAGACCGCGATTATCTCCCTACGGCAATTAAGGGCGAGAACTATCGCAAGAACTTTACACAGGCAGTCGGCAAATATGTCGACGGCATCCCTACATATAAATATGAGCAGATAACCGACCTGATATATAAAGCCGTCTTTAAAGAAAATGCCAAAGAGTATCGCCTTGTCCTTCGCTTGCAGAACGAGGAGAATGTCCGTCATACTCTTTATGCCGAGGTCTTGCTCTGTATTTCGTCGTTTGAGAACGGCGTGGCTCACAGGATAACTGAACGCTATGCCGAAAATGGCAACAAACAGCTTTCTGTAGAGGAGGTTAAAACTATTATTGACGATTTGGCTGCAGCTCCGGTAATGGAGCCGTTTATCAATGATGCGAGAGCGAAGATGGCGTCGCGCGACGTTGCTTTCCGCGATGCTTGGCATGGCAATCTTGCTGAATATCTCCGTGCTGTTACGCCCGACGAGTTTGATAAGTTTATCGGCGATGCCTCGATTGACTTTGATAATATCCTCGAAGCCAATCGCGAAGTCCTTAAACGTCTTAAACAAGCCGAAGATGAGTGACGAATTGAAATACATCGACTACGACGAGATCTTGGTCGTCTATCGCAAAACCGTCGCTGCCAGCGGCGGCGGCTTGCAAGGCGTCAAAGACGAAGGAGGAATACGCAAAGTGCTTGATTTCGTGCAGAATGACCTGTATTACCCGACTTTCGTCGAGAAATTGACCTATCTTGTGTTCGGGTTCTGCACAGGCCATTATTTCGCAGATTCAAACAAGCGCGTGGCCTTGACGGTCGGCGTTTGGTTCCTCGTTCAGAATGGCTATTATTGGCATGCCTATGGCTTCATGCGATGTATGGAGGCTATAATCTACCATGTGGCAGCCGGCCGTATCGACAAAGATTTGCTTCAGCGCATAATCGAATGTTACATGGCCAACGAAGACTATCCCGAATCCCTCAAACTTGAAATCATCCACGCCATCGACGACAAGCCGACCGGTTTTAACGAATAAAAATCAATCATTATGACACTCGCCAACGTCTCTTTCGGTATATTTGCTTTCACGCCATTCGGGTGGCTGTTTATGGCCTTGATAATCATACTCGAGAGCTGGATAGCCTCGCGGTATCTCGCCGGTAAGAAGTTAGACAGGACGGTCACCCGGAGCTTTCTGCTCGGTAACATCATCAGTGGAATCGTCGGCATCGCAGCGTCGATGCTCGCTACAGGCGGATGGTGGCTCGTCGTGTGGTTCCCCTGGGTGACCGGCCATGAAGTCAAGCCCGATGCATTGCCCGGATTCATTGTATATTACCTCATCGCCTTTGTGCTATCGGTGCTGATAGAGTGGGGTGTCAATCAGGCTGTGCTCCATAAGAAATACAAATCCGGCCCGATATTCAAAGCCACCCTCTTCGCCAACATCGCCAGCTATATCTTCGGCTCCGGCGCCCTCCTGCTCGTCAGCCTGTTTTAAAAATTGAGATCCACTCTAAGCCGGTGCGCGCGCAGATTGTACATTTGGCATTAATCAAAAACCTCCTGCGGCGAGGTGTCGCAAGAGGTTTTCGTGTGGTGGGCGCTGAGGGATTCGAACCCCCGACCCTCTGCTTGTAAGGCAGACGCTCTG
>USIN01000176.1 GCA_900554715.1 uncultured Bacteroidales bacterium | reverse complement strand
GACGGCGCTGTCGACGGTAGATATGAGATATAAATCGGCGTCTGCGGGTATCGAGGCGAGGCTGTCGACGGCACTGCAGCCGGCGAAACGGCCGGCGAGTCGCCGGGCATGGGCGGGGGTGGGGCTGCAGACACAGACAATCTCACAGCCTGCGGCCGCGAGACCGGCGGCGAGATGTGTGGCTACGTTGCCCGAACCGATGATGACTGTGCGCAGACTGTTCAGAGCTCTGTTTCCCAAGATCCTATATGTACTTTCTCCCACAAAAGTTTCTCAGGGTCGACGGGCTTGCGCTGCTCGTCGATGTGGCCGAAGGTGACGATGCACTCGACGACCATGTCGTCGGGAATGGCGAGGAGTTCGCGGACGACGTTTTCCGACGGTTCGCCGTCGGCGGCAAAACGACCGCGCACCTGAATCCAGCAGGAGCCGAGCCCGAGGTCGGCGGCCTGAAGGTGCATCATTATGGCGGCAACCGAGGCGTCTTCGATATAGACCTCGCTGAGATCGGGATTGACGGTGACGACGACGGCGAAGGCTGCCGAGGCAACCGGTTTGGCGCCGAATTGCTTGCATTCGGCCAGACGGCCGAGCATCTCCTTGTCTTCAACAACGACAAACTGCCACGGACGGGCATTCTTTGATGTCGGAGCCAACAGGGCGGCTTCGAGGATGGTCTTCACGGCATCGCTGTCGACGGGTTGGTCGGTGTAGCGGCGGATGCTGTGACGTTGTAATAAGAGCTGATGTAGGTTATTCATATATGTCGAGTTTACCGGCGGCACACCCAGGCATCGGGATAGCGATCGGCCAATTCGGCTGCTGCCGACTGTGCGCCTGCGGCTGTGGTGCCGGTGGCGGCATAGACTCGATAACGGCCATCCTTCGGGAGGACGCCTAATTGCAGTTTAGAGTTACGGGCGATGAAGCGGTCGGCCTCTTCCTGTGTCGCCAGCGAGGCGACGACGAGGCAATAGCGGTCATTCTCGTCGAAACGGAGGACGCTCTGTGGTGTCTTGACGATTTTTGCGACCTCGGCGACATGCTTCGGCGCTGTCGCTTTTGCGGTCGTGTCGACGGCTGTGGTTGCGTCGTCGTGATGTCGTAGCACAAGCACGAGGGGTGCTGTCGACGTGCCCGGACGCTCGAAGAGGCTTTCGGCCGGTTGTGACGGGGCTTTGACGGTCTCGGGAACGAATGACGCAAGCTGGGCGTCGCCGGTGGTTATGGGTGTCGACATAACGAATCCGAGACCAATGGCGACGGCTACAGCAGCTGCGGTGCGTGCTATTTTGGCGAAAGGACTTACGCGGCGGCGTGTGGCGGCAGCGGCAGCTTTGTCGTCGGCTTTGACGCGCTCGCTGAGCGGAGTGACGCGCACGGCCGGCAGCCAGAGCAGGCCGGGTGTGAGCGACGAGGCGTCGTAAGGCTCGAAGAGCATTTTGTCTCCGTCGAGCTTAAGATGTCCGATGTGACCGAGAGAAAGCTCGCCGTCGGCGACAAGCTGGTGGCGCATGGTCTCAATCTCGTCGTTGACGCATTTGAGAGCCGCTTCATAGCTGATGCCTTCGCAAGAGGCAACCGATGAGGCGAGCATTCCGTCGTTCTGAGTGAGCATGCTGTTGAAAGAAAAACGGCGTGTCGGGGGGACAAGCATACCCGTAGCTTCGTCGATGCGGGCGCTTTCGTCGTGGGCAAGCACGGCGCCGAGACCCGGCATGATGATGCAGTCGTTGCTCTGAAGAAGGTATTCGCTATGTCTGATGACGCGGTTCATGATTCTTTTTCAACAATTAACAGCAAAATTAATCTATTATTTTAAAAAATCAAAACAATTTTTAGATTTGCTTTGACTTTGACTTTAAAATAAACGTCATAACTTTGTCGGGGTCAACAAAGTCGGCGGATGCCGGCGACTTTTCAACAAAATGATGTCAATATGTTAATAACTTTTGTTAAAAAAATGGTTTTTCTCGTCATGCCAATCCTTATGGGAGTCTTGTCATGGGCTATACCGGCCTATGCGTCAGACGATGACACAGACGAAGACCCCTATTTTATATTGATGGGCGAGGCTGACAAGGCAATCGCCGACGGCAGATATGAGGAGGCCGCGGCGAGACTTGTCGATGCGATGGCAGTGGAGCCGGGCAATCCGGGCAATGTCATGCTGCTGTCGAATCTCGGCATGGTATATTCATATATGGATAAGGACTCGCTGGCGCTTGTCGCTCTCGACGAGGCGTCGCGGCGTGCTCCGCGGATGGTGACGGTCATCAACAACCGCGCACGCATCTATCTGAAACTCAATCGTGACAATGACGCTTTCGACGAATTCAGCCACGCACTCGAGATTGATTCCGTCAATCTCGACGCACGATATTACCGAGGGTTTATGTCTCTCTACAAGGGCAATCTGCCGGGAGCCGAAGCTGACTTCGATGTGCTGAAACGCAAGGTGCCCAACTCATATATAACGGCAGTAGCGTTGAGTTCGCTCTACTCGATGACGGGACGCGACCGTCAGGCTGTTCCCTATTTTGAAAAACTTCTCGAACTCGATCCCAATCCGGAGTATTATGCCGGGCTGGCAGGCTGTTATCTCGCCATGGACAATCTGTCGGAGGCTTCGGCTGTGATAAACGAGGGACTGAAACGTTACAGCCGCGACCCCGAGCTGTATTACTATCGTGCGCGGCTCAATCACGAGCGATTCAGATTGGATGACGCGCGGGCCGACGCAAAAAAAGCGATAGAGTATGGCGCCTCGCCGGCAAAGGTAAACGCCATATTCGAGAAAAAACGCTGACGGTCGGCAACAATCTGACTCTGATGTTTGTTTTATGGGGAGTCGGTGGAGGACCGGATTGACATTTTGGCAGTCGGACTGACACGGAACTGACAGATGAAAGAGTTTGGCACGAATCTTGCATTATGTCATAGCGTAAACATAAAAATTTAATAAACAAACTATATAAAACACTTTATTATTATGAAACTCAAACCATTGGCTGATCGCGTCATCATCAGACCCACAGCCGCCGAAGAAGTGACCGCGTCGGGTATCATCATCCCTGACTCTGCCAAAGAAAAACCTCTCAAAGGTACAGTTCTCGCCGTCGGCAACGGCACTAAGGACGAAGAAATGGTGCTCAAGGAGGGCGATGTAGTGCTCTATGGCAAATATGCCGGCACAGAGATCGATCTCGAAGGCGACAAGGTGCTGATCATGCGCCAGAACGAGGTTCTCGCCGTAGTTGAATAATATACATTAATAAAAAGCTTACAATCATGGCAAAAGAAATAAAATTCAATATCAAGGCTCGCGAAGAGCTCAAAAAAGGCGTCGACGCCCTCGCTGACGCAGTCAAGGTAACACTCGGCCCGAAAGGCCGCAATGTCATCATCGAGAAGAAATTCGGTGCACCTCATATCACCAAGGACGGTGTAAGCGTGGCCCGTGAGGTAGAACTCGAGGACGCATTCCAGAACATGGGCGCACAGCTCGTCAAGGAAGTCGCCTCGAAGACCGGTGACGACGCCGGCGACGGCACAACGACAGCAACAGTTCTCGCCCAGTCGATTATCGCCGTAGGCCTGAAGAACGTTGCCGCCGGCGCCAATCCGATGGATCTCAAACGCGGTATCGACAAAGCCGTTGCCGCAGTTGTCGAGGGCATCAAGGGCATGTCGGAAGAGGTAGGCGACGACTTCAAGAAAATCGAAGACGTGGCCCGCGTATCGGCCAACAATGACGAGAAAATCGGCCGTCTCATCGCCGAGGCCATGCAGAAAGTCAAAAAAGAAGGTGTCATCACCGTCGACGAGGCCAAAGGCACTGAGACAACCATCGACATCGTCGAAGGCATGCAGTTTGACCGCGGTTACCTGTCGCCTTATTTCGTCACCAATCCGGAAAAAATGAACTGCGAGTTCGACAATCCGTATATTCTGCTCTATGACAAGAAGCTGAGCAACCTGCAGGCGATGATACCGGTTCTGGAAGCCGTCGTTCAGTCTTCCCGCCCGCTGTTGATCATTGCCGAAGACATTGAAGGTGAAGCGCTGGCCACTTTGGTCGTCAACCGCATCCGCGGCGGCCTCAAGGTTTGCGCGGTCAAGGCGCCGGGCTTCGGCGACCGCCGCAAGGCCATGCTGGAAGATATTGCGATTTTGACCGGCGGTCAGGTCATTTCCGAAGACCTCGGCATGAAGCTGGAAAACGTTACCCTGGCAGACCTCGGCACTTGCAAGAAGGTTGAAGTTACCAAGGACGAAACCACCGTTATC
>USIN01000175.1 GCA_900554715.1 uncultured Bacteroidales bacterium | reverse complement strand
GTTGATGCAAAGGTAGCAAATGATTTATGCAACAAAGTTGCAAAATCGGTTTTAGCACCTTTCAATGTCAGCAATATCGCAACAGCCATTTCCAAACCGGCACGACTTCTATATCCAACTCATTCCCTGAAATTGTCCTTTCTTCATCCCAAGTAATGATATCGGTCTTTCAACCAGCTGAATCTTACTAATTTCTTGCTGACGCTCGGCTATAATTGCCTTTATTATTCGTTTTTCCATAAAATATGCTCTTTATATTGCACAAATATAGCAAAAACATGCTTCGGCCTTCTGACACTGATGATGTGTCTGACGCTCGGCGCCTGCTCTGACTTCGAGCCCGAAGGCACGCCCGAAGTTCCCTCGCTGGCCAAAGTCAGCGACCTCAAGGCCACCGTCAACGGCCACGACATTGACCTGAGCTGGGTTCTTCCCGACGCCGCAGGCATCGAGGGTGTCGTCGTTACCCACAACGCCAAAAGCTCATCGGCCGTCGAACTCGGCGCCGACGCCACGACATACACAGTCAAAGGCCAGCCCATGGAAGAAGAGCACCTTTATACCGTCAAAGTAAAATATGACGGTGGCTACGTCTCTGAAGGCGTCTCGGTCAAAGCCGTGCTGCCTCACGAAGACCTCGCCGGCGTCACCGGCCTGACCGCATCGGTATCGGGCCGCACTGTCACCCTCAAATGGACATTACCCGCTGCCAAGGGCATAACCGCCATAAGCATCTCGCGCGCCGACGAGGCCGGCGAGACAACACTGCCCGCCACCGCCACGTCATGCGAACTCAAAGGCCAGCCCATGGACCGCGAACTCGTCTACATCGTCAAGGCTGTCTATGACAACTATTATCCCTCAGCCGGCACAGAAGTCAAAGTGACCGTACCCTTCATCACTCCGAAGATGGGCTACCTGATGACAGCCGCCACAATCGCCGATCTCCCCGACGATGACGAACGCGCCGCAGCCTCGTGGTTTATCGCCCAGGAAAACGCCGAACTCATACAGCCATCGCAGCTCGCATCACTCGACGCCGACATCTATCCCGTGCTGTGGATTCTCGTCGACCGCGTCGGCCTGCCCCTCGGATGGCAGAATCTTCCCTCGGCTATCTCATCGCCCGAGGCCATCGAGGCCCTGAAACAGTATTCGGCCAACGGCGGCAGCCTCTACCTCTCGAACATGGCGACCCAGTTGACCGTGCCCCTCGGCATCGTGCCCGAAAATATGGCTCCGACTGTCTACGGCAATGGCGACGGCGGCTTCGGCACCGACGTATGGCTCATCAACGCCTACCTCGGCTGGGACTTCCGCAACGGCTCCGACCAGGGCTTCTATGACCGCACCGGCCACGCCATCTTCAAAGACATCACCTTCGAAGACCCCAACGGCTACGGCTTTGTCGGCATTCCTCTGATTGGCCCCGGCCAGCGTGAAGACCACAACTGCCTATGGGACTGCAATATCTATGGCCGCGGCTCTTATCCCGACGTAATCCGCAATTTCGAGGTGACAACCAACTCGATGGTGCTCGCCACATGGGGCCACGTGCGTGACCACTGCGTCGCAGGTCTCGTCGAATTCTACGGCAACGCCGAGCACGGCAAATGCATCGCCAACGGTTTCGCCGCATACGAGTGGAATCAGAATACCGGTGCCAACCCCTATCAGCACAACATCGAACAGCTCACCAAAAACATCCTCGACTATCTCAAATAATCATAGCAAGACAGTAAGCGCCGTTCTGGCGGCGCTTATTGTCTTTTCTATTCGTTCCTTAACCAAAACACAATGAAACAGAATAAATTATTAACCGCAATCGCCGTAACGACGACACTCAGCCTCAGCGCCGAACGCGTCGCACACTTCCCCATGGACGTTCGCGACGGCCGGATTGTCGAGGCCGTCAGCGGCGAACGATTTGACGTCGGCGGCCACTTCGCGCCCGAAAATGTTGACGGCGCTGTCGGCAAAGCCCTGCGCTTCGACGGCTATACATCGCACATCGACGCACGCCTGGGCAATATACTGCCCTCGGGGTCGAAGAAACTCACCGTCTCGGCGTGGGTGGCTCTCCCCTGCTATCCCATCATACAGATTGATACCGACACCTCAGAGAAAACCGCCATCGTCACCTGCCTAAACACCGACGACAAGACCGGCTTCGGCTTCTACGTCGGCTTCAACGGCAAATATTCGTTCCGCACATATATCGGCGGCTGGCCCGTCAACATCGACGTCGACACACCGTTGCCCGTCTATCAGTGGAACAATCTCACCGCCGTCATAGACTGCGACGCACGCAGCGTCAGGCTATACAATAACGGCACCGAAGTAGGCAGCAGCCGCGCCAACGGCTCGATAAGTTTCGCACCGTCGGCATTCTATATGGGCCAGTCAGCCGCATCACGCATGGAGGGACCCTTCGAACTGATGTCGTTCAACGGCCTCATTGATGACGTCAGCATCTGGAACGAAGCGCTCGACGCCGCCACCATCGCAGGCTGGAAAGCCGAAAACACTCCCGACCTCGACATACCCGCTTCACGCTTCGCCGACGACATGCTGCGCCCGCGCTTCCACGGCATGCCCGCCGCAGGCTGGACCAACGAGTGCCACGGCCTCGTCTACTCCGGAGGCCGCTATCATCTGTTCTTCCAGAAAAACGCCGACGGCCCTTACATGGCGCGTCTCCACTGGGGGCACATCTCAAGCGAGAACCTATATGACTGGCGTGAAGAGAAAATCGCCATAGCTCCCGGCAACCCCTACGACATCAAAGGCTGCTGGAGCGGCTGCGTCTTCACCGACGAAGTCATCACCGGCGGACGTCCCAACATACTCTACACAGCCGTCGACTATGCCCGGGCCTCCATCGCTCAGGCCACACCCGAGTCGACATCGCTCGTCAACTGGACCAAACTGTCGCGCAACCCCATCATCGCAGCCCGTCCCGCCGGACTCTCCGACGACTTCCGCGACCCCTATTTCTTCCGTAACGGCGACAACGCCTACATCATCGTCGGCTCGTCGCGCGGAGGCATAGGCACCACCACCCTCCACCGATACGACCCCGTCACCGGCAACTGGAGCAATAACGGCGACCTCTTCTTCACCGGCACATCAGCCGCTCAGGACGGCACATTCTGGGAGATGCCAAACATCACCCCGATGCCCGACGGACGCTGGCTCTTCACGGCAACACCGATCGGCACATCACAGGGCGTGCGGACTCTTTACTGGACCGGCTCGATTGCCGCCGACGGCAAGTTCGTCCCCGCGTCTGAGAAACCCGCTCTCGTCGAGATGAACTCGCGCCACGGTTTCGGACTGCTATCGCCGACCGTCTACGTCCGCGACGGCAAGACCATAGCTCTCGGCATCGTCCCCGACAAGCTCTCGAGCGCAAACAACTGGAACCTCGGCTGGGCCCACTGTTACTCGCTGCCCCGCGAATGGTCGCTCGACGCCAACGGTACCCTGATTCAGAAACCCTGGGAAAGCCTCACCGGTCTGCGCACCTCCACAACATTCTCGCGCACCGATTTTGACCTCAACGGCAGCATCGACCTCAGCCCGGTCAAAGGTCGCGCCGTAGAGCTTTGCGGCACATTCACCGTCGGCACAACGCCTTTCGGCTTCAACATCTTTAAAAACGGCTCCGCTAAAGGTTCGATCACATATAATCCGGCGTCGGCCGAACTCATCGTCGATTTCAGCTCGCTGACACGCCTCATCAACGACGGCGGCGTCTATGACGGCGTCTACCGCTGCACTCTGCCCCAGAGACCGAAACGCGGCAGCGACCTGAAAATAAACGTCTTTGTCGACCACTCAATCGTCGATATTTTTGTCAACGACAGCTGGGCCACATCGATCCGCGTATTCCCCACCGACTCAAATGCCGACGGCATCGAAGCCTTTGCCAACGCCATCGTCAAAGTCAAAGATCTGAAAGCATGGATTCTCGACCCAAAGGCATCAAGCTCTGGCGTCGATGACATTATCGCCGACAGCATCGGTGACGACGACGCGACGGTAGACGTCTACAGCCTCTCGGGTGTCAGACTCCGCAGCGGTGTCAGCCGCGACGAAGCCACTGCCGGACTCCCGGCCGGATTTTATATCGTCGGTGGCCGCAAAGTAGCCGTCAGATAAGAATTGACTATCTAAGGATTAATATTGTTTTGGTTAAGAGTCAGATAACACTCTGAAACAACCGGGTCAGTCAGCGATGACAGACCCGGTTTTATTTTTTAAAATCTTTTGTTCTATCATACTACAGCTTTCTATGCGCTTGGATGTCAGCTATTTG
>USIN01000174.1 GCA_900554715.1 uncultured Bacteroidales bacterium | reverse complement strand
ATAAAGCGTGTGGCCGTTGGCTGCGGCATAGTCGGCCATGCGGGGCGACAGACCCTCGAGCATCGAGTCGCCGATAAAGAGTATGACTTTCGAAGCCGTATCAAGCGGAGCGGGAATCTTAGTCTGATTTCCTGCGGTCGCCGTCTCGGCGGCGAAGGCACTGTCGACGGCTTCGTCGAGCGCATGTTCCTGAAGCAGACGGTCGGCTATTTTCGATGATTTAAGCTCGAGCGGCCCTATTTTTATTTCGTCGAGAGTCGAGGCTACGGCGAAGGCGGCAAAAGCGACAAACAACAGCAGCCACAGACCGATATAGTTTTTTTTCATAGTAAAAAAATCAGATCAGTTACTTACAACCATATATTCACCCATGCGCCCGGGCGCGACACGATAGCGTCTGAGTCCGAAGCCGTCAGTCGCCGCAGGCCCCGAAACCGGGTTGCCATAAAGCGAGAAGACATCATAGCGGCTGTGGCACTCGGGACATTCGGCGACCATGCCGTCGGTGTCAATGACAACTCTGACGTCACGGCGACATTCGACGGGACAGGCGAGATCATAGGCCATGGGGGTGCCGTTGACATCGCCGACAAGCAGCACACCGCCGAAACCTGTCTGCGACAGAGCGGTGTAGGGATATGAGGCGGGGACGCGCTCTTCCTTAATGAAACGGCGATAGTCGAGAGCGCCTGCGACGCCATAGATATTCCATTCTGCCACAGTCGTGAAGACAAGTGAGACAGGCATCACGGGTATGCGGTCGTCGTCGACGCTGTGGCAGGCGCCACAGACAAACATGACTGCCGCCAGAACAGCGGCAGTCATTGTTGACATGGATAAGTTTCTTCTAAATATCATTGGAGAGTCAGGCGTTCAGTTTGGCAAACAACGAACCAAACTGGTCGACAGCTTTCTGCATCGTGCCGCCGATGAGCGGACGCAGCATCGCTGGAATCTCGACATCTATCGACGACGAGACCTGCGTCGAGGCAGCGTCGACAGCAAGGAGGTCGACAATAAGATTGAGCGGCAACGGCAGTCCGACGGCCTCCATCTCGATACGGCCGGGAGTATTGCTCTTTACCTGAAATTTTATCTCGCCGAACTGTGGCTGCCTGATGGCGATTGATGTCTTATCGAATCTGACATCGCCGATTTTGGCACGCTCTTCAGCGGGCAGCGCGTCGATGGCATCCTGGAATGTCGAGAGGTCGGCAAATTTATTGTTTATCTCTTCGACCGAGCGTCTGACTGTGACGGGGGCACTTTTATACTGAGCCATAGATTATCGTTTAGCGGTCCACGTCGAGGGGTCGCGACGCCATTCTTTAAGGGTTTCGAGGTCACTTTCTTTGATATAGCCTGTTGCGAGGGCGGCTTCGAGCATGGCGTTGTAGTTGCTGAGAGTCATCAGCCTGACGCCTGCTTTCTTGAAGTTTGCCTCGGCGAGAGGGAAGCCGTAGGTGAAGAGTGCTGCCATGCCGAGCACTTCGCAGCCGGCGGCACGGATAGCCTGAACAGCCTTGAGCGAACTGCCGCCCGTCGAGATAAGGTCTTCGATAACGACGACTTTGGTGCCGGGCTTGAGGTTGCCTTCGATGAGATTCTCAAGGCCGTGGTCTTTGGGAGTCGAACGAACATAGACATAGGGCAGACCGAGCGAATCGGCCACAAGAGCGCCCTGGGCGATAGCGCCTGTCGCTACACCGGCGATAGCCTCGACGTCCTGAAAATTCTCGAGAATGAGACGACACAGCTCGATTTTTATAAACGAGCGGATGTCGGGATATGACAGAGTCTTGCGGTTATCGGTGTAAATCGGAGAATTCCATCCCGAAGCCCAGACGAAAGGGTTTTCAGGCTGAAGATTGATAGCACTGATTTTCAAAAGTTTCTCTGCGAGTATTGTTGCCACCTGTTTCATTACTGTTTTCTTTAAAAGTTTATGCAAAGTTACGAAATATCCCCGAACAAAACAGTGTCGGCAAACATTTTTTAGACTATGCTCTAAACTTTTCCATGTCTTAAGCATCTAATTAAATAAAAGCGATAAAGCCATGAAGAAAATTATCAGAACAGCAGCAGCCCTGATTCTTTGCGCAGCACTCATGACCGAAGGCATCGAAGCCCGCGGGCGCAAGGATTACAACGATAACCGAAACCGCCAGGAACAGACCCGTCGTCCCGGCCAGAACGGCGGCGGCAATCAGAACCGTCCGGGTAACAACCGCCCGGGGAATAACGGCGGCAACCAAAACCGCCCGGGGAACAACGGCGGAAATCACAACCGTCCCGGCAACAACGGAGGAAACAACAACCGACCCGGCAACAACGGAGGAAACAACAACCGACCCGGCAACAACGGCGGGAACCACAACCGTCCGGGTAACAACGGCGGGAACCACAACCGCCCGGGGAACAACCGTCCGGGTGACAACCATTTCAGGCCCGGCAACAATAACAGACCGCCGCAGGCCGGCTATCGTCCGGGGCACCATCCCGGCCACCATCCCGGCCACCATCCCGGCCATGACTTCAGACCCGGGCCGGTCTACCGTCCGCATCTGCCGCCGCCAAGACCGTTCTATCGTCCCGTTCCGCCGCCTCATTACCGCCCCGTGGCACCATGGCGTCCGTTCACGACGATACTCGGCATAGCTCTCGGCACGTCGATAAACATCTCGGTCAACGCCCTGATTAGTTCAGGATATAACGTGGCCGGTTACGCCAACGACATGGTCTATCTCAACAATGTCTCGATGCTGAATATGCTTTGGCCCGACGCCACGCTCTATTATAATTCATACGGCGGACTGTATAGTTCGGAGTTTGTCTACTATTCGCCCTACTACGACATGAGCCGCTACAATATGGCAATGAACCGTCTGATAGGCACCTACGGACAGCCCGCGAGCATACAGAACACAGCTGCCGGGCTGACAGCTACATGGTGGGGCGGCAACAATAACTTTATTCGCCTGACTTACGGCAGCCAATATGCCGGCAACGGGAATCTGAATTATTACACTACCCTGAGTTTCGGCAATTGACCTGAACCCAAGATATTGAAACTGAAAACGGCCATCGGGAATGAACTTTCCTGATGGCCGTTAACTGTTTATGATCTTTATCAGCGACTTACACGCGGATTCTGAAGGATGAAGGGGCATGGGTCACGCATGACGACGGGAGGATTGCGACGGAGACTGTCGATAGCTGCCCGTGCCTCGCCGATCTTATCATAACCACCGATGATGACAAAATAATAGGGCTCGCGGGTATTGACGACGAAAGTGCGCGGATAGCCTCCGGCGACAAGGCGCTCGCGCAGCGATCTGGCGTTGAAGACCTGCTTGAACTCGCCGACAACGACGTTATAAGGCCTGATATATTCGCGGATGCCGCCACCGCCCTCGGTGACAGACACATGCTGGACGCTGACAGGCACGGTGTCGTTGCCGCTGACGACGACGGTCTGCCTCATCTCCTGACGGAAGCGGCCGTAGATTGTCGAGTCGACGGCATTTCTGTCGCGGCTTTCGATAGCCTTCTCATAAGCGGCTCTATAGTTGGCCTCTGTCGTCTTGCAACCTGTCAGCAACGGGAGCGTCACGATGCCCGCAAGGGTCAGACCGACAATTATCTTTTTCATATCAACAGTTTTAATTGTTTAACGCCTATGTCACACCTTTAGTTTGCCGAGTTCGATGACTTCGAGGTCCTTGATGTCGCCGGCGTCGAGGCAGAGGCGGATGAGTGTGCGTTCGCGCTGCCAGCCGTGATGCCCTGCCGCGCCGGGATTGATGTGGAGAAGGTCGAGCTCGCGGTCGTAGACCACTTTCAATATATGACTGTGGCCGGCGACCATTATCTTAGGGCGCTCTTCGACGAGCATGCGCCTGATGCCGGGAGCATAACGGCCGGGGTAGCCGCCGATATGGGTCATGAACACCTTGACTCCCTCGGTCTCGAAGCGTTCGATTTCGGGACACCGGCGCAGAATCGGGCCGTGGTCGATGTTACCTCTGACGGCTCGCACGACCGGAGCGACTGCCTCGAGGCGCATGAGTGTGTCGAGGTCGCCGATATCGCCGGCGTGCCATATTTCGTCACACGAGGCGAAATGTTTAGCGAAACGGTCGTCCCAGCACGAATGGGTGTCAGACAGTATGCCTATCAGTTTCATCGCGCGGCTGACAATCTTATCTGATGCCGATTTTCTTGGCGATTTTGTCGGGCACGGCAGCCTTGTTGACAAGGATGTTCATTGTCTTGGCGTCGAAATAAGGCATCGAGACATAGAGGAAGCCGTCATAAATCTGGTTGGTATCCCATG
>USIN01000173.1 GCA_900554715.1 uncultured Bacteroidales bacterium | reverse complement strand
ACCCACAAGCTTGCCTACATGAACTGCAACATCTCGCGCGACCTTCACTGCTTCACCATGTCGGCAAGCTTCGTGCCCGTAGGCCCTTACAAGAGCTATAACTTCCACATCGCAGTCAAATCATCACTCCTGAGCGACCTCAAATACGACAAGCGCTCATCGATGTCCAACGGTATCAACTGGTATTGACGACACGCCGTCGTCACACATGAGCTTGCGCGCTTAAAAGCCGTCAGACGCGGTGCGACATGTTAAATTGTTAATAACTTTTATCTTTTAGCCGGGAAAAAGGGCATGCGCATGACAAAATTTGCGTAATTTTGTAAAAAATTACAAAACAGATCATGCTGTTTACCAAATGCGCGCTATAAAACCCTTCAATTCTATAACTAACCCAATCATCAATCATGTTAAAGAGACTGTTTCTCTTGGCATGGGCAGTTTTTATTGCCTGTGCCGCAGCAATGGCTGCGCCCGGCGACATCAAATGTTCCGGTATCGTTGTCGATGAAAACAATGAGCCTATCATAGGCGCATCTGTCACAGTCGCAAAAACACCGCTCGCAACGTCGACCGACGTTGACGGACGTTTCAAAATCGCCGTCCCGGCGGGAACAAAAATCAACATCAGTTATGTAGGTTATAAACCTGTCACCCTCGACGCCAAAGCCGACATGGGGCGCATCAAGCTCGCTGTCGACACCAAGATGCTTCAGGACGTCGTCGTGACACAGTCGGTCGCCCGCACGCGCATGACCCCCGTAGCCGCGTCAAACGTCACGGCAGCGACAATCGAGACCAAACTCGGCAACCAGGAGCTGCCCGAGGTGCTCAAGACGACACCGGGCGTCTGGACGACACGCGCCGGCGGCGGTTTCGGTGACGCCAAGACTAATATGCGCGGTTTCCAGTCGGCCAACGTCGCCGTCATGGTAAACGGTATTCCCATCAATGACATGGAATGGGGCGGCGTCTACTGGAGCAACTGGGCCGGCCTCGGCGATGTAGCTTCGAACATCCAGACCCAGCGCGGTCTCGGCGCTACAATCGTCTCGACTCCGTCAATCGGCGGCACCATCAACATCACGACCCGCTCGACCGACGTCGAGAAAGGCGGAAGCGTATGGTACGGCATGGGCAACGACGCAATGAACAACATCGGCCTGAAGCTCTCTACCGGCCTGATGAAAAACGGCTGGGCCATCACGGTCCTCGGTTCGCGCAAGTGGGGCGACGGCTATATCCAGGGCACTCCGTTCAACAGCTACAACTACTTCGTCAATGTGTCGAAGAAATTCAACGACCGTCACCAGCTGTCGTTCACAGCCTTCGGCGCTCCGCAGACCCACTATCAACGCAACGCCAACAACGGCGTCTCGATCGAGGTCTATCAGAAGCAGGCCAAGAACTTCATGAGCGGCGAGAGCATGTATAAATACAACTCGACCTTCGGCTATGACCGTCACGGCCAGTGGCGCAACTCAAGCTACAACTACTATCACAAGCCTCAGCTCTCGCTGGCCCATACATGGAAGATAGACGACAACCGCTCGCTGTCGACGACTGTCTACGCATCATTTGCCAGCGGCGGCGGCAACTCGGGTCAGGCAAGCGGCCTCGGCAAATACAGCTACTCGGCCTGGTATGGCTCCAACAACAGCACCGGCGAGATCACGACCGACTTCCGCTGCCCCGACGGCACATTCGACTACGCCGCCATCCAGGAACTCAACATGGCGAGCACAACGGGCTCAGAACTTATCATGAGCCGCTCGAGTAACGCCCACAAATGGATCGGCCTGGTGTCGTCATACAAACACGACATCGTGCAGCACAACAACAACCGTCTGAGCCTCACCGGCGGTCTCGACATACGCTATTATGTCGGCGAGCACAAGAACACCATCAGCGACCTATATGACGGTGAATACTTCATCGACTACTCGACCCGCAAAAATATCAAAGCCGACCAGAACATCGCTGCCGCAAACCCCGAATGGAAATATGAGAAACTCGGTGTCGGCGACGTGGTCTACCGCAACTACAACGGCTACACCGCCCAGGAAGGCATCTACGGCCAGGCCGAATACACGATGCTCGACAAACGTCTCAACCTCGTGCTCTCCGGCGCTCTGAACAACAACACCTACTGGCGCCGCGACTTCCTCTACTATGACAAGGAGCACGAACGCTCGGCAACCAAAAACTTTATCGGCGGCACTATCAAAGGCGGCGCCAACTATAACTTCGACAAGCACAACAACGTATTCTTCAACACAGGTTTCATCAGCCGTGCGCCCTTCTTCCAGAAAGGTGTGTTCGTCCAGGCCGCCACATCCAACGTGACCAACGACAATCCCCTCAACGAAAAGGTATTCTCGTTTGAGCTCGGCTACGGCTACACCTCTGATCCCCTGGCTATCACTGTCAACGGCTACTATACCAAATGGATGGACAAGACCACGGCTCAGGGCGGTACGGTCAACGACACCCGCTCGGAGCACTACGGCGAACGCTACTTCCTCAACATGGCCGGCGTCGACGCCCTCCACATGGGTGTCGAGGTCAACATGAGCTGGGTGCCCGTCCAGTGGTTCAACCTCGACGCCATGCTGTCGCTCGGCGACTGGAAATGGGACTCTGACGCCAGCGGTTCGTTCTACAACCAGCTCGGCCAGCCTCTCGCCGACACCAAAGGCAACGTAGCCTCGGGCATCAACGCTCCAGACCACCTGACAGCCACCATCAAGCAGAAAGGCATCCACGTCGGCGGCTCAGCCCAGACAACGGGCTCGATCTCGGCAAACTTCATACCCTTCCGGGGCTTCCGCATCGGCGGCGACTGGACATTCAACGCCCGCAACTACTCTGACTTCCAGATCTCGACAAGCAGCCTCGAGAACGGCGGCACACTCAATATCGCACAGCCGTGGCGCATACCCTGGGGTCAGCAGCTCGACCTCAACGCAAGCTACCGCTTCAAGATGGGCGGCTTCAACGCCACCATCTACGGCAACGTCTATAACCTCTTCAACTACAATTATGTAGTCGACGCCTACACCAACTCGAACGAGAGAGGTACATGGCAGAACGCCGCCCGTGTTTTCTATTCATTCGGCCGCACCTATTCGCTCCGTCTGAAAATCAATTTCTAAGGCTCTAAACAGTAAATCAATATGAAATCAACAGCAATAAAAAGCCTTCTCATCGCCTGTGCGGCCGTTGCCGTCACCTCTTGCGACGAGAACTCGTGGAACGACGAATACCTCAAGGGCTTTGAAGAACCGACTGCCACCGATGTCGAGACCGTCGAATATACTCTGACATCGTCCGAAGTCATCAAAATAGCCAAAATGAAGGCTAACATCGACATCGCCATCGAGCGCGGCGAACTCGACCAGCTCGCAGGTGTCGCAGCCCAGGGCTATTTCACCGAACAGATCACTCCCGAGGTTTATGCTCCGGCCTATCTCGACTCACTCGCCACGGTCATGGGCAGCCCGATTTTCTATCTCGACGAACGCTCGACACTGAAACTGAGCTATCCGACATCAGTAGGCCTTCCTGCCGAACTTGCAAAAATACCTGCTGCAGAGCGTCTGACCCTCGAGGAAACCGATTATCAGGCCGTATGGGGCAGCGAGACTGACTTCACCGCGGCTTTCGCCCCGTCGAAACCCGCGTCGGCATTCATCCCGACATATCTCAAAGACAAACTGCCCGACGCAGCCGACGGCGATTTCGCTGTCGTGACATACAATGTCGCAGGTCAGGACCCCGTCTTCGGCGGCACGACTCCTCCGGTCGACGAGTTCGAGCTCTCGTCGGTCATCAGCACCGTGGCTCCCAAAGGTGGCCCGTATGAGGTAAGCGGCGTTGTCACCGGCATATGCCGACAGGGCTATATCATCACCGACAACAGCGGCTCTATCCTCGCCTACTATGGCAGCTCATTCGTGGCCGACAACTATGCCATCGGTGACCAGCTCAAACTGACCGCCACAGGCGGCTGTTATGGCGGCGCACTACAGCTGACAGTATCGGCCGAGACAAAGATGGGCAACCAGAAAGTGACCTACCCCACCCCGACATATATCGACGGCTCGATGCTTGACTATCTGGCCGACCTCACCGAAGTGGCCAACTCAGAAAACGGCGTTCTCGCCGAGTATGCCGAAGTGACAGGTAAAATCACTATCAGCGGCAACTATGTCAACTTTGCAGTCGACGGTGCCTCAAACGCCACAGGCAGCGCCTACCAGTGTCCCAACGCCATGAAGGCCCTGCTCACCGACGGAGCCACCGTGACGATGCGCGGCTATATCGTATCCAAATCAGGCTCATC
>USIN01000172.1 GCA_900554715.1 uncultured Bacteroidales bacterium | reverse complement strand
GGCCGGGGCGGCCGCTACGGCAGGCATCGGGCCGATGAGCGCCGTAGCCGGAGCCTTCGCCCGCGAGACGGGACGGATGCTGCGCCGCGAATTCGGCGTCGGCGAGGCGGTCGTCGAAAACGGCGGCGACATCTACGCCGACGTGCACCGGCCGCTCGACGTGGCGCTCTTCGCCGGAGAGTCCCCCCTCTCGGAACGGGTCGGACTCCACATTCCCGGCGGAGCCTTCCCGCTGGGTATCTGCACCTCGTCGGGGACCGTCGGGCCGTCGCTCAGCTTCGGCCGTGCCGATGCCGTGATGATCGTCTGCCGCGACGTGCTGCTCGCCGACAGCTATGCCACGGCGTGGGCCAACCGCGTCCGCACCGAGGAGGATACGGGCTCCGTCGTCGAACGGGCCTGCCGCGTGCCGGAGATTCTGGGGGCGATGGCCGTCAAGGGCGAACGGCTGGCCGTCGGCGGCACGTTCGAGCTGCGGCTGTTCGGAGAAGCCCGGGATTTTTAAAAAATCGTTCCGCCTGACGATTTCGCGCCAAACTCCCCCTTTCCGCTTTCCATCCGTTGCGAATTATGCCCGAAAAGATGATACTTTACGATCTATCCGGATGTAAACCGTTACAGTTCCGCAGCGAAAAAAGAGGCCGGACGGAGGATATACTTTTCCAAAGATTACAGAGTTTCTGAAAAAATACCTATATTTGTCGGTACTTTCCCTAACGACACGGTGCGGGAAAGGCACGACCGGACGAGAATCATTACAATCAAATACGTTTTACTATGAGAAAATTCGGACTTTTTTTATGTCTCTCGCTGTTATTCGCCTTCACGGGTTGTAGCGACAGCGACGATGTAGAAGAGCAGGGCGGCACGGTGCTCGCCAAACCTTCGGTCGCGGTGACCACGACGACGTCCTCCAGCTTCAAGGTGGCGTGGGATGCCGTACCCAATGCCGAAAGTTACAAATATCGCCTCTCCCAGGAGAACGAGACGGGCGACGAACTCGTCGTGCAGCCCGAGAACTCGACTTCGGCTACGGCCCTCGCATTCGGCGACCTCGATCCGAAAACCAAATATATCCTGCGCGTCAAGGCCGTCGCCGCCGCAGGCAGCGGTCTGACGGATTCGGAGTACTCCAAAATCTTCGCCACGACGCTGGCCGAAGAGGCCGCGGAGCTGACGTTCGAGAAGATCGCCGCGACGAACCCGACTTACGAGAGCGTCGACGTGGAGATCGTACCTTCGGCCGAGAACCTCTACTACTGGCAGGTCGTCGAAAACAGCCTGATCGAGGGCAAGAGCGACCGTGAGATCATGCGTTTCTGCCAGGCCTTCATTCTCGGCCTCTGGAAGAACCTCGGTCCCGACCGTGACGTTCCCGCAGGCGATATCGGCGTAGGCGGCCGCGAAGTAGGTTATATGTACGGCATGTATAAACGCCTCGTCAACCAGCATGACGGCACATTCACCGGCAAGGGTCTCGAATTCGGCGGCAGCCGCATCCGTCCCGAAGCCACAGGTTTCGGCGCCCTCTATTTCGTTCAGAGCGTCCTCAAAACCAACAAAGACGATATCAAAGGCAAGACCATCGCAATCTCGGGCTTCGGCAACGTTGCATGGGGTGCCGCCCTCAAGGCTACCGAACTCGGTGCCAAAGTCGTCACCATCTCGGGCCCCGACGGCTATGTCTATGACCCCGAAGGTCTCAATGCCGAGAAAATCGACTATATGCTCGAACTCCGTGCATCGGGCAACGACGTCGTCGCACCCTACGCCGACAAATTCCCCGGCTCGACATTCTTTGCAGGCCGCAAACCCTGGGAACAGAAAGTCGACATCGCTCTTCCCTGCGCCACACAGAACGAACTCAACGGCGAAGACGCTCATCAGCTCGTCGACAACGGCGTCAAATATGTCTGTGAAGTCTCTAACATGGGCTGCACACCCGAAGCTATCGACACCTTCATCTCGAGCCGCATCATCTATGCTCCCGGCAAGGCTGTCAACGCCGGCGGCGTAGCAACCTCTGGACTTGAAATGAGCCAGAACGCTATGCACCTGCAGTGGAGCGCGGAAGAAGTCGATGACAAACTCCACACAATCATGCGTGACATCCACGAACAGTGTGTCAAATACGGCACAGAGCCCGACGGCTACATCAACTACATGAAGGGCGCCAACATCGCCGGCTTCATGAAAGTCGCCAACGCCATGATGGGCGAAGGCGTCTGCTGATAAAACGACCACACAAGCGTTTAATCATACCACCGGAGAGGCGGGTTACCCCACAGCGGGTAATCCGCCTCTGTCGTTCGCACACCGATTAATGACCCAACAACAGGCGACTGCGTCTTTAGAATTCTAAGAACAAAAGATTTTTTAGGCTGCGTAAGCAACAGCTGCTCAGGCTGCGTGGACCGAGGACTTCAATCCTTGGAAATCAAGTTGATGGATACTACGGCAGAAGCCGTAGTTCCATACGGCGGCAAGCCGCCGACACGAGGACAAATTTGATAGCTCGGCCTCGAGGAGGAGAGAGGCCGCAGCGTCGTCGGTGCCGCCGCTATGCGACTCTAAGTACGTAAACCTCTGCTACTTACGCGGCTGTGCCATGACAGAGCCCTACTATTCTTGTTAACCACGAACTCGTCGCTGCGCGGACGCTCCGCCAGGGGCGGCCGGAAATAAAAAAGGGTAAGCTTACTACATCGCACCGCTACGACCCGATACCCTTGCTTCGGTCAAGACCTGGGGGATTCTCGGGGAGCTGGTCGTGTAGGACTTACCCGACGACAAAGGTACAACTTTTTTTTATTCCCCGCAAGTCCGATGGACTTTTAACGATTTTTTTCGTAACTTCACGTCTCATTTTATCAATAGCTATGACAACAGATTTTGAAAAAGAATGGCAGAAAATGCTTGACGGCGAAGTCTATGACGCTGTCCACCCCGAGTTCATCAGACGCCTCGAGCTGACCCGCGAGCTTCTTTGGGAATTCAACTCGATACACCCGGGCGAGACAGCGCGACGGGACGAAATCCTCAGAAACCTGCTGGGACACTGCGGCGAACGTTTTCATTTCAACAGCCCGTTTCGCTGCGACTACGGATGCAATATCAGCATCGGCGAGGATTTCTTTGCCAATTTCAATCTGACGATTCTCGATGAGGCGCGCGTAACGATTGGCGACAATGTGTTTATCGGCCCCAATGTGAGTATCTACACGGCATGCCACCCTCTTGACCCCGACAAACGCAACACAGGTGTGGAATGGGCCGAAGCCGTGACCATCGGCAACAGCGTCTGGATAGGCGGAGGCGCCACGATTCTGCCCGGCGTCACAGTTGGCGACTGCGCCGTGATAGCAGCCGGCGCGGTTGTGACGCGCGACGTGGAGCCTCGAACAGTTGTCGGCGGAAATCCCGCAAAGATCATTAAAAATCTGAACGCCGAATGACGTCTAAACAATTTTAAATTACAGGTGTTGGAATTTGAACCACACTGATTAATTTAAAATTGTCATGACTGACTACAAACTTAAACGCGCTTACGACCCCGCGTCGCCCGACGACGGCTTCAGGGTATATATCGACCGCCTGTGGCCTCGCGGCCTGTCGCACGAGACTTTTCATTACGACCTATGGGACAAAGACATCGCACCATCGACAGAGCTTCGCGAATGGTTTCATGCCGACCCCGACGGACGCTGGGATGAATTCAGCAAGAAATATGCGGCCGAGCTGGCTGCAAGCCCGGCTTTCGCCGAGCTGGAAACGGCACTTGCGCCACACAAAACCGTCACCCTGCTCTACTCGTCTCACGACCGCGAACACAACAACGCCGTCGTGGTCTACGACCTGCTGACAAAAAGGGCGTAAAATAGCATTTGCCAGTCTCGATGATTTTTTGTATCTTTGCGCGAATTATCACGAAGATACAAAATACATTATTTAACAACGTTTTATGAATCCAATCAAAAAAACCATCGAGCTGGCTGACGGTCGCACGATCACGCTTGAGACCGGGAAACTGGCAAAGCAAGCCGATGGAGCGGTAGAGTTGCGCATGGGCGGCACAATGCTCCTCGCAACCGTAGTTTCGGCAAAAGAAGCCGGCGAGGGAGTCGACTTCATGCCCCTGCAAGTAGAGTACAAAGAGAAATTTTCGTCTGCCGGTCGTTTCCCCGGCGGTTTCCTCAAACGCGAAGGCCGCGCCAGCGATTATGAAATCCTGACAGCACGCCTTGTCGACCGCGTTCTCCGTCCCCTCTTTCCCGACAATTATCACGCAGATACATTTGTCAACATAACCCTTTACTCGAGCGACGGCCAGGATATGCCTGACGCCCTCGCCGGTCTGGCCGCATCGGCAGCCTTAGCTGTCA
>USIN01000171.1 GCA_900554715.1 uncultured Bacteroidales bacterium | reverse complement strand
ACGCCCACGGCACTCCTTGGGTCTACAAAAACCGCGGCATCGGCCGTCTTGTCGGCATGCCCGTGCCCGGCACGATGACGTCGGTCAACTGGGTGACGATGCAAGACCCCACCCTCGTTTTCGGCATACCGGTCATCGGCTACCGTCTCTCTGACGGCTCGGTACTCGAGAACCAGCAGCTCGAACCCGACCTTCGCGTCGCCAACGATCCGTCGTCAGTCGTCAAGGGCGAAGACTCTCAACTGAAAGCCGCCGTCGACGATCTGCTCAAGACTATCGACAGCAAGAAATAACCGACTCTGTGATAAGGTTTAACATCCGAGGCTCGTCATTTTGGCGGGCCTCGGTCTATTTAAGCGGACTTTCACAACAAAAGCGAATAATATTTCACGACGAAAGTATTTGATAAGCAAAATATTTTTAAATATAACTTTTTTTAATTAATTTTGCGCATACCGAAATTCTAAGTAGTAATTATTACGACGCATCATGAAAATCATAGCAGAAAGCAGCAGCACGCGTACAGAATGGGCTCTCGTCGAAGGTGACACCATCGTCGAGCATGCCTTTACGACCGGTCTGAACCCTTATTTCCAGACTCGCCGCGAAATATCGCACAGCATAAGACTGGAATTACCCGAGGTCTTTTTCAAGAGGCGCTGGGACCACATCTATTTTTACGGAGCGGGATGTGCGAATGTCGAAAAAATCAAAGTCATCGAGTCATCACTCGTCGCTCAGTTCAAAACGCCGGTCACGGTCAACAGCGACCTGCTCGGGGCCGCCCGAGGACTGCTGGTGCGCCGCCCCGGTCTTGCCTGTATTCTCGGTACCGGTTCAAACTCGTGTCTTTATGACGGCGAGGAAATCGTACGGTCGGTCAGTTCGCTCGGCTTCATCCTCGGAGACGAGGGGTCAAGCGCCTATATGGGCAAACATCTTATCGCCGACATGCTCAAGGGCATCGCTCCGGTCGACCTGACTGAAGCTTTCTTCGAATACTTCAAGGTTTCGGCCAACATGCTGATGGATGACATCTATACCAACTCGCTGCCAAGCCGCACACTGGCAAAATACTCTGAGTTTCTGTCGCACCATCTCGACAACGAATATGTCTACCGACTGGTCTATGACGCATTCATGAGCTTCTTCACCAGAAACATCGCAGCGTATGAGTATGCTTCGCAGCCTATCTGTTTCGTCGGCTCGACATGTGTGCTTTACCGCGATATCCTCTACCGAGCAGCAGCTGACTTCGGCGTGACCATCGAGAAGGTCATCCGCTATTCGATGCCGGGATTAGTTGAGTATCATAAAAACGATTAATCCAATGCACAATGCATATTGCACAATGCACAATCGGCTGGTGTGTAAGGACATAACAGAAGGGTAGAAGGGATTTAACGGCGCACCGGGAGGCGATACGGAGCAAGGGCTTCAGCCCTTGGAGTCAGCGTGTAGCTACGGCTGAAGCCGTAGCTACACACGGCTATGCCTGCGACGCGGAGCGCGGAGCGGAGGCACGGGTTTGACGGAAAAAGGAAAGCGAGCAACGCCGGGGCGCTGCTCGCTTTTTATTGTAGGTCGGGATGTCAGTTTCAGGCTTCGGTATCGACGCTTTCGGCTTCGATGACGTCGGCTTCGCGGTAGATGCCTTCGATGTCGTCACGACTGCCGACAACAAGACGTTCATATTCGCGACGG
This sequence comes from uncultured Bacteroidales bacterium, assembly GCA_900554715.1. Taxonomy (GTDB): domain Bacteria; phylum Bacteroidota; class Bacteroidia; order Bacteroidales; family Muribaculaceae; genus CAG-873. The sequence goes on along the minus strand of USIN01000171.1, from coordinate 2,704 downwards.
CCTGTGCCGGCGGGTATGAGGTGACCGCAGATGACGTTCTCTTTCATGCCTTCGAGAGAGTCGGTCTTGCCGCTGATAGCCGCCTCGTTGAGGACCTTGGTTGTCTCCTGGAATGAGGCTGCCGACATGAAGCTCGAGGTCTGGAGGGCGGCACGGGTGATGCCCTGGAGTATCTGCTCTGATGTCGCGGGCACGGCGTCACGGACGGTGACGGTCTTGAGGTCGCGGCGTTTGAGAGCCGAATTCTCGTCACGGAGCTTGCGGGCGGTGATGATCTGACCGGGTTTGAGGTCTTCGCTGTCGCCGGCGTCGACGACAACTTTCTTGCCCCAGATGCGGTCGTTCTCGTCCATGAACTCGCGCTTGTCGACAATCTGCTGTTCGAGGAAGCAGGTGTCGCCCGGGTCGAGGATGTTGACTTTGCGCATCATCTGGCGGACAATGACCTCGAAATGCTTGTCGTTGATCTTCACACCCTGCATGCGGTAGACGTCCTGGACTTCGTTGACGATATATTCCTGAACGGCTGTCGGACCCATGATGTTGAGGATGTCCGCCGGGGTTATGGCACCGTCAGAGAGCGGTGTGCCAGCGCGCACGACGTCGTTTTCCTGAACAAGAATCTGTTTTGACAGGGGGACGAGGTATTTCTTGACTTCACCAAGTTTAGATGTAACTGAAATCTCGCGGTTGCCACGTTTGACTTTGCCGAATTTGACTTCGCCGTCGATTTCAGAAACGATGGCGGGGTTAGACGGGTTGCGGGCCTCGAAGAGTTCGGTGACGCGGGGCAGACCACCGGTGATGTCGCCGGCGCCGCCTGTCGCACGCGGAATCTTGACGAAGATTTCGCCGGGTTTGATTTCGGCTTTGTCGTCAAGCATGAGGTGTGCGCCTACAGGGAGTGCGTATGTAATGAGCACCTGACCGTTGGCGTCGACGATAGTGGCTTCGGGGACTTTGGCGCGGTCTTTCGACTCGATGATGACCTTATCCTGAAGACCAGACTGTTCGTCGATATCGACGCGGTAGTTGACGTTCTCGATGAGGTTCTGATAGTTAAGATGACCGCCGAATTCGCTGACAATAACGGCATTGAAGGGGTCCCACTCGCAAATGACATCGCCGGGCTTGATGTCGGCGCCATTTTTGAAGAAGAGCTTCGAGCCGTAGGGTATGTTGGCGTTTGTAAGCGCCATCTTTGTCTTGGGATCGATGATGCGCATCTCGGCAAGACGACCGATGACGACTTCGACAGGACGACCGTCAGATGTCACTTCGCCGGTCTCGACGGTGCGGAGTTCTTCGATTTCGAGTTTACCGTTATAACGTGACGTTACCGACGATACGGCTGCGATATTCGAAGCGACACCACCGACGTGGAATGTACGGAGTGTCAGCTGTGTACCGGGCTCGCCGATTGACTGGGCGGCGATGACGCCGACAGCCTCGCCTATCTGAACAAGGCGGCTGTTGGCGAGGTTGCGGCCATAGCATTTGGCGCAGACGCCTTTCTTTGACTCGCAGGTGAGGACTGAACGTATCTCGACGCTCTCGATAGGCGATGCGTCGATGCGGTCGGCAGCGGCGTCGTTGATTTCCTGACCGGCGGCGACAATGACTTCACCGGTGAGGGGGTCAATGATGTCGTGAACCGACACACGACCGAGGATGCGTTCGCCGAGTGATGCGACGACTTCGTCGTTGTTCTTGATTTCGGTGCATACGAGTCCGCGGAGTGTGCCGCAGTCTTCTTCGGTGATGATGACGTCGTGGGCCACGTCGACGAGACGACGGGTAAGGTAACCTGCGTCGGCTGTCTTGAGCGCGGTATCGGCGAGACCTTTACGGGCACCGTGTGTCGAGATGAAGTATTCGAGCACCGAGAGGCCTTCCTTGAAGTTGGCAAGAATCGGGTTCTCGATAATCTGACCGCCTTCGGCGCCTGCTTTCTGAGGCTTGGCCATAAGGCCACGCATGCCGGCGAGCTGACGAATCTGGTCTTTAGAACCACGGGCGCCTGAGTCGAGCATCATGAAGACCGAGTTGAAGCCTTGCTGGGCTTCGGTCATCTGTTTCATGAGGACGTCGGTCAGACGGCTGTTGACGTGTGTCCAGATATCGATGATCTGGTTGTAACGGTCGTTGGCCGTGATGAAACCCATGGCGTAGTTGTTGAGCACCTCCTCTACCTGGGCGTGACCTTCGGCGACGTATTCCTCCTTCTCCTTCGGGATGATCACATCGCCGAGGTTGAAGCTCAGGCCGCCCTGGAAGGCCATCTTGTAACCGAGGTTCTTGATGTCGTCAAGGAACTGGGCCGAACGGGGGATACCGCACTTCTTGATGACGCGCGAGATGATGTTACGCAGCGATTTCTTCGAGAGAATCTCGTTGACGTAACCGATTTCCTTGGGCACGAACTGGTTGACGAGTACGCGGCCGACTGATGTGTCTTTGACGAGATGACGGACGGGGTTGCCCTCTTCGTCGATGTCGTCGACCATGACGGTGACGGGTGCGTGGAGGGTCACTTTGCCTTCGTTATAGGCAATCTGGGCTTCTTCGGGACCGTAAAAGACGGTGCCTTCGCCTTTGTCGCCTTTGCGGAGCTTGGTGATATAGTAGAGACCGAGCACCATGTCCTGCGAGGGCACGGTGATAGGCGCGCCGTTGGCGGGGTTGAGAATGTTGTGGGCACCGA
>USIN01000170.1 GCA_900554715.1 uncultured Bacteroidales bacterium | reverse complement strand
TCAAGGTTTTTGTAAGAGTTGAGCAATCGTCTGTAGCAGATGTATTTATATCTGCTTAGATCTCTGAACCTTCTGCCGTCTGAGCGGTATTTTTTCTCCATGCCGTCGATTATCTCGAGCAGGGTTTTGTCAGCCTCGATCGCTTTATCGTAGCATCGGCTGTTCATATAAGCGTTGGCGGCGCGGGTGTAATAGGCGTTGCGAAGTGCGACAGATTCAGATGGAAGGCTGTCAATCAGATTCTTTAATTCCGAGAGATGACGGTCGAGCAATGAGCCTTCTTCTGCGGTATAAAGATAAGAACACAGATTGAACAGGTATTCGATGTGTCCGTATATGTCGTGGTCGAGCTCGCTTTTGGCCTGGTTGCTTTTTTTTATCAGTTCGGTCAGATGTTCGTGCCGCTCTTCATCGCTCATCTTCGGAATGTCTGTCGCAGCTTTGGTTATCGAGATGAAAAGAATGGTCTGACGCTGGTCTTCAGAGATGGGCAGATTTTTTGCTCTGTTAAGCATCAGCCCTGTTATCGAGTCGTTTGTTGAGTTTGTTGACGTCAGTTGCCTCAACATGTCAAAGGCGACAGGCATATTGCCGCTGGCGAGAGCGGTGTTATATAACATTTCGCCTGTCTGATTACGGTGCAGGGTGGTCTCAAGGTCGAAAATGTCGTAGAGTATGGTGATGCTGTCTTTGGCGTTGCTTGCCTCGGCGAGATCGTTCTTGAGACTGTTTATAGTCGTTATGCGGTCGAAGGCGTGAATTACCGGCGGCATCAGTGACGAGATAAACAGAAATATAGATATTGTGATGAGTCTCAACATTTTTTGATTGGTTTATTAAGGTATTGCTGTCAGTCACAGTCATTGGCAAAGTTACGTAAAAAAAGAGAACAAACCAATAAGGAGGCTACAAATCTATCACAAATTTGTCACATTTCAGTGGAATGAAAGGTCGGAGTATTTGCGCTTCCTTTTTAAATAGTAGGATGTCAGAATATTTATGCGGGTGTCAGGCCGTTCGCCGAGAAGGTTCCTGTCGGGGTGTATGTTATAGTCGCGGCGCATGCGGGCGAAATCGCGGTGGGCTCGGATGATGGCCGACGCGTTCTTGAAATCGAGTGTGGCGACGAATTTTGCCCAGGCGATGGTGTCGAGAAGCCGGCGTTTGAAAAGCTTCGGGGCTCTGACGCTGTCGGGCAGGTTTTTATGCAGCATCAGCAGGTTGTTGCGGAAGTTGAGATAGGTCTTGCGCGGATTTGATGCCGGCAGAGAACCGCCGCCGAGATGGTAGACTTTTGAATCGGGAACGGCTTTGATGCTGTGGCCCGACAGGAGAATGCGCCAGCATAGGTCGATTTCCTCCATGTGGGCGAAAAAGCGGCTGTCGAGGCCTCCGACGCGGAGATATAGCTCGCTGCGCACCATAAGGCAGGCGCCCGTGGCCCAGAAGATGTCGGCAACGGTGTCATACTGGCCGTTGTCACGCTCGCAGTCGGCGAAGATGCGGCCGCGGCAGTAAGGATAGCCGTTGCGGTCGATGAAGCCCCCGCATGCGCCGGCATATTCAAACGACGTCGGGTCGCTGTCGCTGAGAAGCTTGGGCTGAATGGCGCCGACTTCGGGGTGCGACTCCATGAAGTCATAGAGCGGTCTGAGCCAGCCTTGGGATGTGCGCACGTCGGAGTTGAGCAGCACGGTGTAGGGGTAGCGTGTCATCTCTATCGCCTTGTTGTAGCCTGCGGCGAAGCCGAGATTTTTGTCGAACGCAATGGTCTCTACTTCCGGGAATTCGTTGCGGAGCACTTCGAGCGAGTCGTCGTCGCTGCCGTTGTCGACGACGATGACACGACCTATGGCCGGGTCAGTCGTAGCGACGACCGAGGGCAGATATTCGCGCAACAGGCGGCTGCCGTTCCAGTTGAGTATGATGACGGCGACGGGCGCCGCAGGTTTATCGTTTTGTTTCATCGTCTGCGAATGTTACTTTATGTTTCCACCGCTTGTGGCTCCAGAGCCAGACGGCGGGGTCGCGCATGATTGTTTTCTCGAGCATCGCGGCATAGCGGTCGGTGATGCTATACTGCGGCTCGTCGGCGAGACGGTCGCTGATGAGCCGGTTGGTGATTTTATAATGGCCGCGCGACACCTTCTCCATGTCCCAGTAGATTGCGGCCATGTCGAGACGCCGGGCGAGAGTCTCTGTGCCGGTGATGACGGCTGTCGGATGGTTTAGGAAACTGACGACGTGGATGGTGTCGCCGTGGCTCGGCTTCTGGTCACTCATGAAACCGACCATAGCCGGCAGACCGGTTCGTTTCTCCTTTATTAAATCGCGGAGAACGGTCTTTTTGGGATATGAATGTGAGCCGAAGCGGCTGCGGATTCTGAGCATCATGGCGTCGAACCACCGGTTGCGCAGCGGGCGGTAGACCTGACCGTAGACGGCGCCGTGGTTTGGTGGGAAAGCGGTGTGCAGCGTTATCGACGGCGCCCACTCCCAGTTGCCGCAGTGCGAGAAGTAGACGGCGATGCTGCGTCCTTCGCCGAGCAGTCTGTCGACGAGTTCGATATTTTCGAAAACCATGCGGCGCGACATCTCTTTGTCGGAGATGTGAAGAAGCTTGACGGTCTCGAAGATATAGTCGGCGAAGTTGCGGTAGAAGCGGCGCTCGATGTCGCGCAGCTCGGCGGCGCTTTTATCGGGGAACGACTCGGCGAGATTTTTTCTGACGACCTTGCGGCGGTATCTGACGACATGCCTGAGCAAAAGTGCGACGCCGTCGGAGATGACGTAGAGGGCGCCGAGAGGCAGCAGGGCCAGAGCGCGCAGCGGCGCATTGAGCAGGGTGTCGGCTATCTTCATAATATAAGTCGGGCTCTGACGGTTTCGTCGTCGGTGACGACATCGGTGATTTCGACGTTGACGATGCGGTTATCGAGGGCGGCGATGTCGACCTCCGGGGCAACGTCGGCGACGATGCGCAGATAGTTGTCGGTGAAGCCGCCGACGCTGTGGCTGTCTTTAGGCCGCTCGATGAGTGCCGGGCGCACCGTGCCGACGAAACGACGCGAGAAAGCGTCGAGCTTGGCGGTGCTGACGGCGAGCATCTCGCGTGTGCGGCGGTGTTTCTCCTCCTGTGTGACGACATGCTCTATCTCGAGCGCGCGGGTGCCCGGACGTTCGGAGTAGGTGAAGACATGAAGCCTCGATATGTCTATCGACTCGACGAAGGCCTTCGAGCGGGCGAAGCGCTCGGCGGTCTCGCCGCGCGCGCCGACGATGAGGTCGACGCCGATGAAAGCGTCGGGCATGACACGGCGTATGCGTTCGATTTTCGAGGCGAAGAGGGCTGTGTCGTAGTGGCGGCGCATGAGTCGCAGCACGTCGTCGTCACCCGACTGCAGCGGTATGTGGAAATGAGGCATGAAGCTGCGTGACGAGGCGACGAAATCGATGATTTCGTCTGTCAGCAGATTTGGCTCGATTGACGAGATGCGGTAGCGCCCGATGCCGTCGACGCGGTCGAGGGCCCGCACGAGGTCATAGAAGGTTTCGTCAGTGCCTTTGCCGAAGTCGCCGATGTTGACGCCGGTGATGACAATCTCCTTGCCTCCCTGCGCGGCGACGTCGCGGGCCATGGTGACGAGCTGGTCTATCGTGCCTGAGCGCGAACGTCCGCGGGCGCGCGGTATGGTGCAGTAGCTGCACCAGTAGTCGCATCCGTCCTGGACCTTGAGGAAATGGCGTGTGCGGTCGTCGCTCGAGCATGATGGCAGAAAGCGGCGTATGTCTTTGGCGGCGGTGACGACGGTCTGCGGCTCGTGGTCGGCACACCATCGGTCGATGAAGTCGGCGAGGGCAAGTTTCTCGTCGATGCCCCCGACAATCATGACACCGGGAAGCGAGGCGGCCTCGTCGCTCTTGAGCTGGGCGTAACAGCCTGTGACGACGATGGCTGCGCCGGGGTAGCGCTTGTGGAACGAGCGAATGGTCTGGCGGCATTTCTTGTCGGCAAGCTCTGTTACAGAGCAGGTGTTGACAACGCAAATATCAGCCTTTTCACCCGGACGGGCTTTGCGTACGCCTTGTTCGGCAAGGACTTTCCCTATGGTCGAAGTTTCGGCGAAGTTCAGCTTGCATCCTAAGGTATAGTATGCGGCTATCTTGTTCTCAAAAACAGTCTTATCAATCATTGTCTTTTAATTATCGCGCAAATTTAGCGAAAATGTTTGGACATAGTATATTCTTATCGTTTATTGTGGAACCGGTACCCTATCCCCAGCATGAGGTTGTTGGGGTCTTTAAATTTGCTCAACTGGTATCCTACGTGCAAAAACAAATGACGTGTGACGTAAGTCTTGAGAGCCAGAATTTGATAGAACCCTTCCATATCGTCACCGCTGTATATCAAATTCCGACCGACGCCGACATTGATGGAGAAAACGGGCATCACCAGTTCTGCCCGA
>USIN01000169.1 GCA_900554715.1 uncultured Bacteroidales bacterium | reverse complement strand
AAGTGATACCGCAACAGGCAGGAGCCTATTGCATCCCAGTGTCTTAGCAATCAATAAATTGCGCTCCAAGGACTGAAGTCCTTGGTCCATACCGCCTGTTGCCGATTGTGAATTGTGCATTGTGCATTATGCATTGCTAAATTTCTCTGCTCTTTTGGCCGGATTTGCGGGTGCGGCGGTGCCGCTGCAGGGCGTCGGCTATAATCCATTGTATCTGACCGTTTACCGACCGGAATTCGTCGGCGGCCCACTTCTCGACCTCAGCCATCATGGCCGGGTCGAGACGCAGCAGAAATCCTTTGTTTGCCTGCCCAGGCATATCACTGATAGAGTGTGCCGGTGTTCAACACAGGCTGCGCGGGTTCGTCAGCGCAGAGCACAACAAGGAGATTGCTGACCATAGCGGCCTTGCGTTCGTCGTCAAGAGCGACGATGTTCTCACTGTCGAGTTGGTCGAGAGCCATCTTCACCATCGAAACGGCACCTTCGACAATCTTCTCACGGGCGGCGATTATGGCCGAAGCCTGCTGGCGACGCAGCATGACTGCCGCGATTTCAGGCGCGTAAGCGAGGTAGTTGAGACGGGCCTCGACAACCTCGATGCCGGCCATGGCGAGGCGCTCGTTGAGTTTTGCCTCAAGCTGCTCGTTGATTTCATGGCCATCGCTGCGCAGCGTTATCTCATCATGGCTACCTTCTTCGTCATAGGCATAGCGTCCTGTCACCTCGCGCAGGGCGGCGTCGCTCTGTATGCCGACAAAGGCGTCGAGGGCCTTGGCGACGGTATCTCCATTTGCACCTGTCTGCGAAATTTTACCTTCCGAGGTAACGGATACCGAAGGCATGTCGGCGGCATCGACATCAAAGACGGCACGATAAGTATCTTTAACTTTCCAGACGAGCACCATGCCTATCATCACCGGATTGCCGACTTTGTCGTTGACCTTGATGGGAGCGATGTCCATATTGCGGATACGCAGCGATATCTTTTTCTTTGTCATGAACGGATTGACCCAGAAATAACCTGTCCGGCGGAATGTACCGCGATATTTACCGAAGAATATCATTACCCGCGCCTGATTGGGCTGGAGCACGAAGAAGCCGCAGAGCAGGATTATCTCAAGCACAAGAGTGGCAAAGGCGCAGCCGACAATCGTACCGATAAGAGCATCATCGCTCACGAACACTCCCGACGAGGCGAGCGCTATCAAAGCCACGACCACTGCCGGTATAATAAGAAGAGTCACGGCCAGCATAACGAAACCATTGAATACACGACCGTTATAGGTCATTTCTTTATCTTCTTGCATAATGTCTAAATGATATTAATATGATATTACAATACCGCAAATTTAAATCATCATTCTTATATATGCAAATTTTTTATTAACTTTGCTGATATTAGCTATCACCAAACCAAAACATTATCTACTGAATGACTCATAAATTTCTCAGCCTGCTGCTGATGGTGAGTGTCGTTTTTGCCGTGTCTGCCAAAAACGACAGACTTTCCGTCTCATCACCTGACGGCAACATTTCAGTAAAAATCGACCTTGACAATCAGGGGCGCGTCTATTACAGCGTCACCGACGGAACAACCCAAATACTCAACCGCTCGCGCCTGGGCCTCAAACTCAAGGACGCCCCCGACATGACCGAAGGCTTCTCGGTGGCCTCGACATCAAAAGACTCTCACGCCGAGACATGGCAGCCGGTATGGGGCGAGGAGGCGCAGATCGAAAACAACTACAATGAACTGCGCGTCAACCTTGTCCAGAAAAAAACAGCTCCGGGTCGTCAGATTTCGCTCGTCTTCCGCGTCTTCAACGACGGCATCGGCTTCAGATATGAATTTCCCCGTTCGAAAGCGCTCGGCGATTTCGTCATCGACGACGAGATAACCGAATTTGCCTTTCCCGCCAACCACAACTGCTGGTCTATCCCCTATGAGACAAATTTCTATGAGGGCGTCTTCACCGAAAAGCCTCTCGACAGCATCGGCTGGGCAAGCACACCTGTGACTATCACCACTGCCGACGGCCACGTCATGGCAATCCACGAGGCCAACCTCACCGACTACGCCGCGATGAATGTCGAAGCGACACCCGGCAGCACGACACTCCAGGCCAAGCTCACCCCCTGGTCTACCGGCGAGAAGGTCTTTGTCACCGACACCCGCGTGTCGCCCTGGCGCACACTCATCATCACCCGTTCGGCCGGCGACCTCGCCCTCTCGCGCCTGATGCTCAACCTCAACGAACCGTGTGCGATCGAAGACACCTCATGGATTAAACCGATGCGCTACATCGGCATCTGGTGGGACATGCACATGGGCAACAACACCTGGTATGACGGCCCGAAACACGGCGCCACAACCGAAAACGCCAAACGCTATATCGACTTCGCCGCAGCCAACGGCTTCGACGGCGTTCTCGTCGAGGGCTGGAACCCCGACTGGCGCACATCCGACTTCTCGTTCACCCGCTCGTATGACGACTTCGACCTCAAGGCCGTCAACGACTACGCCCGAGACAAAGGGATAGCCTTCATCGGCCACCACGAGACGTCGGGTCACATCAAGAACTACGACGACCAGCTCGAAGACGCGCTCAGACTCTATGCCGACAACGGCATGCACTATGTCAAGACCGGCTATGCCGGCACCCCTTTCGACGGCAACGAACGCCACAGCGGCCAATATGCCGTGCGCCACTACCGCCGCGTCATCGAGCTCGCCGCCGCCAACAGAATCGCTGTCGACAATCACGAACCTGTCATGCCGACAGGTCTCCAGCGCACATGGCCCAACCTGATGACTCAGGAAGGTGTCCGCGGTCAGGAATGGGACGCATGGGACGAAAAAGGCGGCAATCCTCCCGCACATACTGTCACATTGCCCTTCACCCGCGGTCTTGCAGGCCCGATGGACTTCACGCCCGGCACATTCAAGTTCGAGAACCCGCGGCATCCGCAGACCGTCGTTCACACGACCCTCGCCAAACAGCTCGCGCTCTTCGTGATACTCTACTCACCGCTGCAGATGGCAAGCGACATCATCGAGAACTATCAGGCCAACCCAGGGCCGTTCCGGTTCCTCGCCGACTGCCCCACCGACTGGGACCGCACAGTCTATCCAGAGGCTGAGATCGGCAAATATGTCACCGTCGCACGCAAAGAAAAAGGCGGCGACAGCTGGTTTATAGGCAGCGCCACAGGCGACGATGCACGCACGGCCACGGTCGCCCTCGACTTCCTCGACCCAGGTTGCCAATACCTCGCCACCATATACCGTGACGGCCCCGCAGCCGACCACGCGACAAATCCCACCCAGATTATCATCGAGCAGAAAAAAGTCGACAACGGCACAGTTCTCTCGATACCGCAGGCACGCAGCGGCGGCGCGGCAATAAAAATAGCTAAAATCAAATGACAGGAAACCTTCTGAAATTATCAGACACAACACATGTTGTTGTCGTTGCAGCCGCACTGACTCTTGGCGGCTGTAACAAAGACAACGTCATTGACGACGACAGCGGCGAAGCGCTGCCGGGCAATGTCCGCGTCGAGGTCATCGACTACTCGCCCGCGCCCGGCCAGTTTATAAACATAGTTCCAGCCTATGCCGCTGGCGACGACGCGACTGCAATCAACCGCAAAGCCACCGACGCCCTCAACAGCGGCGACTATATATCGCTCGGCGCCTGGGGCGGCAGCATCACCCTCAGACTCGACAGATATATCCGCAACATACCGGGACGCGCCGACTTCGCTGTCCTCGGCAACGCATATTATACGCCGAACGCCTCTGACGGGCGTCAGTGCGGCAGCTCCGAACCTGGCATCATACTCGTCATGGAAGACCGCAACCGCAACGGCAAGCCCGACGACGGCTGGTATGAGATTCCCGGATCTGAAAACGCCCGCGCCACCGACGCGACTTACTCCGTGACATATAACATACTCGGGCCGCGGCAAATAACCTGGACGGACAATCTCGGAGCCACGGGAACACTCTACGACGGTTCAGACTACCACGAACAGCCCTTCGTACCCCAGTGGCTCAATGTCGGCAAGACCATGACCTTCACCGGCCGACGTCTGCCCGACAACGGCTTCTATGACTCTGAATCGATGCAATACAAGCAATATGTCTACGACGGCTATGCCGACTGCCGTCCCAACAACGACGCCGCCCGCGGCATCGACATCAGCAGCGCCGTCGACACCGACGGTCGTCCGGCCAATCTGTCGCGCGTGGATTTTATCAGAATATATACCGCCGTACTTCAGGTCAACGGCCCGATGGGCGAATGTTCGACCGAAGTTGCCGGCATTGAAGCACTTCATTAATCATCTGTCACAATGGATTTGTCTGCCTTGCTTATAGCCGCGCTGCCGGCATTCTTCACCGACGCCGGCGTCAGCGTCGACGACCTCGGCTATGTCGTCGAAAACGACGACCCCACGCGCGAGAC
>USIN01000168.1 GCA_900554715.1 uncultured Bacteroidales bacterium | reverse complement strand
TTATCGGTAAGCAAGTGCCAAAATCCCGCGTAATCGTCGGTCTGACGGACCTCGATACCGGCGGCCGCGGCGCGCCGCAGCCCGCGACGGGTGTTCTCGTCTGGGCGCAGCGGCGCGGTCAGGTCTATCGTCGACGAAACGGCGGCCTCGCTGAGCCGGCCGCCTGAGGCGACAATAGCGTAGATATCATCTTCCGAGGGATAGCGGTGGTAGATATGAGGCACAGGCTTATAAATGATGCGACTGATATTTTCCGCCCGGCAATAATCTTTGAGCGCCCCGATGACAGCGACAGCTGTGGCGGCGCCGAAGCCTTTGTCAGGCATGACGAGACCTCCATAGGTAAGACCGCCGTGGGCGCGGAGCTCGTCGCCGTGACGGCTTGCGAGAAAAAGTGCTACCAGCCGTCGTCCATCACTGAAAACCAAAGAATTATCAGCAAATCTGTCGGCATGATATTCGACATAATCACGACAGAAAAGAAACGTAGCGTTGCGCGATCGACGAATGACAAAATCGTCCCACATGGCCTTGTCGGCCGCATCATATTGCCTGAGCGTCAGCATCCTTATTTCATGCCTATTGTTTCAGTAAACTTTATCGGACGCTCGACGGTGTCACTGTATACATTGCCGAACGAGTCGGTGACGCGAACTGTTATAGGCTTGTCAGCCGTCGTCGCAGTGACGGTAAACATGTGGCCCGTGCGATTGGTCGTGAAACTTTCGGTAATGGTGCCTGTGGCTTTCCATTTGGCGACATCGTATACAAGAGTGTGGAGGGGATCTTCGGCATTGATGCGTTTGGGGGTCAGCTGAGCATCACCCTCAAAAATCTCCACCTTCCAGTCTATGTCATAGTTGAAGACGTTGACGTAGACCGTATTGTCTGCGATTGTGGCGTAATTGGTGCGGGTCGGATATTTGGCGAGGATGGCCTTTATATTGGCATCTGTCTTATAGAACTCTTTGACAGTGTTCATGTCATAGACACGGAACTGGGGGTCTGATGTCTCCTCGAGCGAATGATATTTCCATGTCAGACGGTCGCCGGCGGCACTATAAGAGGCAAATCCGCCCGGAGAACCGTCCTTGCAGATATGGCGCGAGGTATAACGTCCCGTCCACCACCAAGTCGCACAGATGGCAGCGACGTTGTTCTCATGAATGTTGGGATATTTGTCAGGACGGGCGTGATAGTTATAGTGGGTATGTCCCGAAAGCAGGTTCACCTGACTGAAGTCCTTGAGAATCTTAGCCAAAGCGTCTGACGAACCAGAGTTGAGCGCAGCCGAGACCTTGAAATTGCCGTCGGTCGACAGCGACCAGTTCTGTATATGGAACATAACAACCACCGGACAATCTTTATCTTTAACAAGCTCGATGTCGCGGCGCAGCCATTCGAGCTGCTCGTCGGTATAATACTGGCCGTAATCGCGGCTTCCGGCGACGCCGGCCGGATAGTTTGTACCGGCAACAGCCTTATTGGTGTAAATTATGTCGTCAAGCACCACATAATGTACTTTGCCAAGGTTGAACGAATAGTATGACGGGGCTATCGTCTGACGGAATTTCTGAGCCGAGAGGAAGTCAGTGTCAGCCCCGGCAGGTATCGACGGGTCATTGTCGTGATTGCCCATTACGGGGAAAAGCATCAGGGGATACTTGTTTTCGGTCAATGTCTCGACAAACTCGGGCAAGCCGTAGTTATTAGCGGTCCAATACTGGTCCCAGGTAAGGTCGCCGAGTATGGTCGAATAAATCTTCTTGCCGGGATTGGCTTTTATAAATTCATTGAGACGGGGGATGAAACGGCTTTTAAACTGCGCCAGGTCGCGGGTACGGTTGGCGAGATGGGTGTCGGCGCCTACCACAAGTATATGGTCGTCATTGTCAGCACGGCGGAGCACAAAGTCGTGGTTTTCAACAACACCGGCGTCGCCTGAAGTCAGTTTGGAATAGATTTTGACCTGAAATCCGTTAGACTCTGTCTGCGGCTCATATCCGGCGGGAAGGCTATAAAAGACATATCCATAGCGTTTTGTCGATGAAAGCCAGTAACGTCCGTCAGCATCCGTCGTGGTGACCTCGACGCCGTCAGAGACAGCGACCCCGGCTACACCGCGGCCTTCGCAGAGAACCGAGCCTTTGATGTTGGCCGACGGATGAGCCACATTGCCAAGCGTATAACTGAAGAGAGGACAGTAGTTATAGAGAGCCACCGTCTTCTCCGCACCGGGAACGACGACCGTCTCTGTCGCCGAGTCGCGGAGATTGCCACGGCTGCCGCAAAGCGGGCCTACGCTCTCGCTGTATGAACCATAGACGATGCGGTCGCCGGCGGCAAGCTGTTCGTTTGTCGTTATAGTCACTGTGCCGTCTGCCTTGACATCGACGGCGGTGATATTGAGATGACGCTCATCGTCTCCTGTGCCGCGGGCAACGGTAAAGCCGAGATTGTCGGCGAGAGCGACATTGACATCATCGATGACGAGATTGCCCGAAGGCACATTGAGCTTGACAGTGACGGTATTGTCAGCCGCATCGACGCTTCTGACATAAATCGGATCGGCGGCGCGGTCAAACGCACGGGCGATATATGCGCCTATGACATACTGGCCGCGCGACGACGGGCTGTAAAGATCGGCGCCGCGGTCAAACATATATGTAGGAGCAGCGAATGTGAAGCGGTCGGGATAGTCGACACACAGTTCGAGCTGGGCTGTTGCGACAGCTCCACGGCTGCTGTCTTTATCGCCGCTTATCGTGCGGTGAAGCGACTGCGAGGCGTTCTGCACGATGATGACCCTGACCTGACGGCCGGCTGCGGCGCTGACCATATTCTGGAGAGCAAGCATCGCCGATTTATAGCTGTCGGCGCTCATGCCCGAAGCGATGTCGGCGTCGCCCTGCATCCACGCGATTGCAGCCGGCGCCGTATCATAAGCCTTTATATCCGCGACAAGAGCTTTGCCGAGAGCGGCGTCCGCGGCGAAATCTCTGACCGACGCGCCCTCGCGGCCTATTATTTCAAAGACATAGCTGTTGTCAGCTCGTCCGGCCTCGGCGAAGGCGGCAGCGATGCCCGACACGACTGTCTGCGCACGGCCGTCGGCGATAGTCTCGCGGAGTGGCTGTGTGACGCCGATGCCCGACGGATTGCGGAGTCCGGCGGCATTGACAAGCTGGCGCCCGACACCGTCACTGACAAGCGTCGAGTCTCCCGAACCGAGAGCCGAGGCGTCGCCGGCGATTATAAACGGCGTGGCAGCCTGCGCGGCATAAGTGCCGGCAAGAGCCATAGCGCCGATGATGAGTGATTTTATGATAGATTTCATGAGTTTTCCGATATTTGGTATATTGTTTTATCTGATAATGAGTCGTGTTGAGGCACTCGTGCCGTCTTCGGCCTCGGCTGTGACGATATAAAGCCCGCGCGGGAGCCATGACACATCGAGCTGTGTCGTGTTTGAGGTCATCACCGTCGCGCCGCCGAGGCTGACGAGCGACACGCGAGTAATAGGTCTGACCGAAGCGACATTGACAACCGTAGTCGCCGGATTGGGATAGACGCTGAGGCGGATGTCATCGCCGGGGACGACCGTGATGTCGCCGACGCCGTCGTTTTCGGTCGTCTCACGGGCGCCGACCGAAGGTGCGGCGGGGCGAGGATTGCCGCAGGCGTCAATCGCGGGAACGAGTTCGACACCGTCGCGTCTGTAGCTCGCAAGACCGGCGCCGGCAGCCGGCGATGAGGCCGCGAGGACGAGAGTGTGGTCGTCGCCAAGCTGCGGGACACCGCCGTCATAACGGGCGAAAATTTCAGAGAGTATGTCGTCGCAGATTATCGATGAAGTCAGAGAGCCGGCGGACTGAGCGGCTCCGAAGAGATTGTTGGATCCGATAAAGCTGCCGCCGTTGAGAGCGATACGGCCATCGCTTCTGCCATAGAAAAGGTCGTTTACCAGAGTCACGTCGGGCGCGATTGTGGTCTTGGTGGCATTGATTCTGACGTCGGGTGCGTCGCCGCCACCGACAAATGTCGAGTTTATGACATAGCTCGGATGCTGCACCGTGCGCGCCGAGTTATAGAACTCGACGCCGGAAGCGCTTTTGCCTTCGTTATTATAGAATGTCAGGTTTGTCATCACAGCGCCTGAGTTCATGCCGTTGATCACGACAGCTCCTGCGCCTGTCGAAGCGTGTGTCGAACGGTTGCCGACGAAGCTGCACGACATCAGCTCAACCGGCTCGGTTGCCGTCGTTGACGAGAATGAGAACGCGCCGCCGCGGGCACCGGTAGCCGTATTATTTATAAACAAAGAGTTGTTTATCGCCACACCGGGTCCACCGGGAACAGCCACTGCCGCGCCTGTGGCCGAAGTGTTGTTCTCGAAACGACAGCCGTTAAGCTCGGCGGATACGCTCAGCGACAGAGCGCCGCCCTGGGTCGAGGCCGAACAGCCTTCAAAACGGCAGCCGCTGAAGA
>USIN01000167.1 GCA_900554715.1 uncultured Bacteroidales bacterium | reverse complement strand
ACAACGTCGAGCAGGCCGAGCGCGGCATCGTCTTCATCGACGAGATCGACAAGATAGCACGCAAGGGCGACAACCCCTCGATTACACGCGACGTCAGCGGCGAGGGCGTCCAGCAGGGTCTTCTGAAGCTCCTCGAAGGCTCGATTGTCAACGTCCCGCCCCAAGGCGGCCGCAAGCATCCCGAGCAGCGCATGATTCCGGTCGACACGAAAAACATCCTCTTTATGTGCGGCGGAGCATTCGACGGCATCGAACAGAAAATAGCCCAGCGCATGAACACCCACGTCGTCGGCTTCTCGACCGACTCGACTCGCAACCGCGTCAACAAGGACGACATGCTCAGATATGTCGCTCCGCAGGACCTCAAATCGTTCGGACTGATACCCGAGATTATCGGCCGTCTACCTATTCTCACCCATCTCAATCCGCTCGACCGTGAAGCTCTGCGCCGGGTGCTGACAGAGCCCAAAAACGCCATCACGCGCCAGTATGAGAAGCTGTTTGCCATGGACGGCGTCAAGCTGACATTCGAAGGCGAAGCCCTCGACTTCATCGTCGACAAGGCCATCGAATACAAGCTCGGCGCCCGCGGCCTCCGTTCTATCGTCGAAGCCATCATGATCGACGCCATGTATGACATCCCCTCACAGAATATAAAAGAGTTTGCCGTCACACGCAAATATGCCGAAGACAAACTCGCCAAAGCACATTTTGAAGCAAACGCCGTCTGACCTTAATAGACTTTAATACCTGATATCCGATGACAAACCGTCCTCCGCTCCTCAAAGCTCTGAAGCAATACTTTGGCTTCGATAATTTCAAAGGCAACCAGGAAGCCATTATCACCAACTTGCTCGACGGCCACGACACCTTTGTCCTGATGCCGACGGGCGGAGGCAAGTCATTGTGTTACCAGCTCCCGGCGCTGATCTGCAAGGGAACAGCCATAGTCATCTCCCCCCTCATCGCCCTGATGAAAAATCAGGTCGACGCTATGCGCAACTACAGCGAAGACGACAGTATAGCCCATTTTCTCAACTCATCGCTGACAAAAAACGCCATCGACCAGGTGAAAGCCGATGTCTGCGACGGCAAGACAAAACTGCTCTACGTCGCGCCCGAATCTCTCACCAAAGAGGAAAACATCGAATTTCTCAAAACCGTCGACATATCGTTCTACGCCATCGACGAAGCCCATTGCATCTCTGAGTGGGGTCATGATTTCAGACCCGAATACCGCCGCATACGCCCTATCATAAACGAGCTGGGCGTCAAACCGGTGATTGCGCTCACCGCGACAGCCACGCCAAAAGTGCAGCACGACATTCAGAAAAACCTCGGCATGACCAACATCGCGGTCTTCAAATCATCGTTCAACCGCCCCAACCTGTATTATGAAGTAAGGCCCAAGACCAAGAACATCGACCGCGAGATCATCAAGTTCATCAAACAGCAGAGCGGCAAATCAGGCATTGTCTACTGTCTCAGCCGCAAAAAAGTTGAAGAACTCGCCGAACTTCTGACTGTCAACAACATCAAGGCGCTCCCATATCATGCAGGTCTCGACGGAGCCACACGCTCTGAAAATCAGGACGCCTTTCTGCTTGAAAAAGTCGACGTCATCGTCGCCACCATAGCTTTCGGCATGGGCATCGACAAGCCCGACGTCAGATTTGTCATACACTACGACATCTCGAAATCGCTCGAAGGCTACTATCAGGAAACCGGACGCGCCGGACGCGACGGCGGCGAAGGCTACTGCCTGACATTCTACTCCCACAAAGACCTCCAGAAAATGGAGAAATTCATGCAGGGAAAACCCGTGTCAGAGCAGGAGATCGGACGCCAGCTGCTCATCGAGACCGCGTCATACGCCGAGTCGTCGGTATGCCGCCGCAAAACACTGCTCCATTATTTCGGCGAAATATATGACAACGACAATTGCGGCAACTGCGACAACTGCCGTTCGGCCGGCAAACGCGTCGAAGCCCGCGACTGCCTTCTCGACATCCTCGAAACAGTCCTCGAGCTAAAAGAAAAATTCAAAGCCGAGCACATCATCGACGTCATGCTCGGCAAGACGACCAACGAGATAAAGTCATACCGTCACGACACTGTCGAGACATACGGCTGCGCCAGAAATCTCGATTCAAAATTCCTCAACGCGGTACTCCGTCAGGCCGTCATCGCCGGATATCTCGTCAAAGACATCGAAAACTACGGCATAATACACGTCTCCGACGAAGGCCGCAGGTTTCTCGCACACCCTGCATCATTCAAGATTGTCGAAGACAGGGATTTCACCGAAGAGGAAGACAACAGCGCCGGCATCGCATCAGGAGCCGCCTGTGCAGCCGATCAGGAGCTTTACGCAATCCTCTGCTCGCTCAGAAAACAGATTGCCGCAAGACACAAACTGCCGCCGTATGTCATTTTTCAGGAACCCTCGCTCGAGGCCATGGCGACAAACTATCCCATCAGCATCGACGAACTTCAGAACATGCCCGGCGTCGGCGTCGGCAAAGCCAGACGCTTTGGCGAAGAATTTGTCAAAGTCATCAAGGCCTACGTCGACGAAAAAGAAATCATCCGTCCCGAAGACCTGCGCGTCAGAAGTGTCGCCAACAAATCAAAACACAAAGTCACAATAATACAGGCTATTGACCGCAAGATCAACCTCGAGGAAATCGCCTCGTCGCTCAACCTGTCCTTCAGCCAGCTGATTGACGAGATTGAGGGCATTGTCAACACCGGCACTAAAATCAACCTCACCTATTATATAAATGAAATCATTGACGAAGACGACCAAAACGACATCTTCGATATGATTCGCAACTGTCAGGACGACGACTTGACCGAAGTTTACAGAGAATTCTGTCCCGACTACTCCGAAGACGAGATCAGACTTATGAAAATCAAATTCCTGTCTGAACTCGGTAACTGAACATAAAACCGAAACTCTCTCACCTACATACAATAATCGACTTATGAATATCAACGCGCTTACAGAATTATATACCAGGCACACAGGCCATCAGCCTGAAAACATCACCGAGCTGCCCTCGTCAGGCTCCAACCGCCGTTATTTCCGTCTCACCGGCGTCGCCGACCTCATCGGCGTCATCGGCACGAGCCTTCAGGAAAACGAAGCGTTCATCTACATGAGCCGCCACTTCAGAGAAAAGAACCTCCCTACTCCCGAAGTCGTGGCCGTCTCTGACGACCGCATGGTCTATCTCCAGCAGGACCTCGGCGATACACTGCTCTTCAACGCCATCGAGAAAGGCCGCCAGACCAAATCATTCTCGGCCGGCGAACGCGAGCTGCTCGTCAAGACGATACGCCTCCTCCCCGACATACAGTTTGCCGGAGCAGTAGGCTTTGATTTCAGCAAATGCTATCCCTCGTCGCAGTTCGACGTGCGTTCGATCATGTGGGATCTCAACTATTTCAAATACTGCTTCCTCAAAGCCACAGGCATCGAGTTTCAGGAAGACCGTCTCGAAGACGACTTCCAGGCCATGGCCGAGGTGCTGATGCGTTCGCAGTCGGGCACATTCATGTATCGCGACTTACAGTCACGCAACGTCATGATCAAAGACGGAGAGCCGTGGTTTATCGACTATCAGGGCGGACGCCGCGGACCGTTCTACTACGACGTCGCCTCGTTCCTCTGGCAGGCCAAGGCAAATCTTCCCGACAGCCTCCGCGAAGAACTGATTAAGGAATATATCGACTCTCTGCGCAAATATCAGCCCATCGACGAGCGCTACTTCTTGGAGCAACTGCGCCATTTCGTGCTCTTCCGCACACTTCAGGTGCTCGGCACATACGGTTTCAGAGGCTACTTCGAGAAAAAGCCCCATTTCATGCAGAGCGTGCCCTTCGCCATCGCCAATCTGCGCGCCCTGCTCAAGCAGCCCTATCCCGAATATCCCTACCTCAACAAACTTCTCGAAGAACTTGTCAATCTCAAGCAGTTTACCGACGGCCTTGGCAAAAACACTCTGACTGTCAAAGTCATGAGTTTCGCATACAAAAAAGGCATACCCAACGACGCCTCGGGCAACGGCGGCGGTTTCGTCTTTGACTGCCGGGCCATAAACAATCCCGGCAAATACGAGCGCAACAAGCCGTTCACCGGCCTTGACAAGCCCATCATAAAATTCCTCGAAGACGACGGCGAAGTCCTCGACTATCTCGAACACTGCTACTCGCTCGTCGACTCGACCGTCAAGCGATATAAAGAACGCGGCTTCACCAATCTGATGGTATGTTTCGGCTGCACCGGCGGCCAGCACCGGTCGGTCTACTGCGCCCAGCACATGGCCGAGCACATCCATAAAATCCACAATATCAGACAGAAAATCCACCTGCTGCGGCGTGGCAAACTGCACCTCGTCTACAATGATGCAGTCATATCCGCGGATCTCCTCCTCCTTCATCTGCTGCAGTTCTTCTAACAGAATGCAGTCATGTTGAAGCCCGAT
>USIN01000166.1 GCA_900554715.1 uncultured Bacteroidales bacterium | reverse complement strand
ATAGAGTGAGACGTATTCCAGATCGACATCTTGGTAGCCAGCTCCGAAGGATGAATCCACGATGGCAGAAGACGTGCGCACGGGGGATAGCCCATGCCCTGGAAGAACTGGTTGAGCACGATTGTCACGCCCATGACAAGGATAAGAGCCGTGATGAAGTCGGGTGCGGCGTCGATGCCCATGAGCCAGCCGCTGATGTTGACGCCGAAGCCGAAGACAAAGTTGGCGGCCGCACACAGCAGCAGGCCGATCGCCATGATGGCGCGGGCACTGAAACGGTCGACGACAAAGCCGTTGACAAAACGAGAGAGACCGTAAATAAGCGAGCCGATGCCGATAACGACACCAAAGCTGGTGTTGGTGATGCCATACTGCGCCGTCAGACCGGGCATCGCTATTGAAAAGTTCTTTCTGACGAAATAATAAATCGCATAGCCGATCATCGAGACTATGATCGTCCTCATCTGCCAGCTCTGGAACTTCTTGACAGTCGCAGAGTCCCAGCCGGCATAAATGTTTTCTTTTGCCATGTTTTTCCGATACTTATTTAATGGTTAATTACTTCTGATTGGCTTTGACTGTCGCCTCGACGTCAAGGGCTTCGGCGATTACTGATATTGGATTAAGGACACTGACACCGGCGCTCATCTCGATCTGCCACTTGCAGGTCTCGCAGTCGGTGGCGACAAAATCGACCTTGGCGGCCCTGATGCTCTCGAAGAGATCGTGGCCTATGGCCTGAGATGTCGCATAATTTTCTTTTTTGAAACCATAGGTGCCCGCTATGCCGCAGCACTGCGACTCGAGCATGACGAAATCGACGCCGGGAATACTCCTGAGCAGTTTGGTCGAGTATATGCCCCACCCTAATTTCTGCATGTGGCAGGGAGTGTGGTAGGCGATGCGCTTCTTATAATCCTTTCGGAAGACAAGTTTTATCTGTCCCTGGTCGATCAGACGGCAGAGGAAGACGGTGGCGAGGAGCATGTCGTCACGCACCTCGGCGTTGTCGACGCCCAGAAGATGGGGATACTCGTCGCGCATAGTGAACATACATGTCGAACTGGTGCCGAGCACGGGCATCTCATCGTCAATCACCGCATGACGTATCGATTTCATATTTATCTCGGCGTCGTGACGGGCGCGGTCGATGAGCTTGTTGGCGATCTTTGCGACACCGCAGCAGCGCTCTTTCTCAAGAAGACGCACACCATAACCGACGGCGTTCATCACTTTGACGAAATCGCGGCCGAGGTCGGGATTGTTGTAATTGACATAACAGCCGTGGAAATAGGCGACTTTACGTTTGAAAGCCTCCTGAGCGTCGGCCTGTTTGCGATACCATGACTCGAACGTGCGTCCGCTGTATTTAGGGAACGTGCGGTGTCGGTCGACGCCGATGATTGAGTGCATGGCGCTCTTTACGACCGGCAGTTTGAGCATGAAATTGGCAATCGGGGCCGCTGTGGTGGCGAGTGTGCCCATGACGTCGGTCTCGGCGAGGATGCGGTCGCGGAGCTTGACGGGCTTCTTGTCGTATTTGAGGCGGGCGCGCTGTATGATGTCGCCGATCTTGACGTTCGACGGACAGGCTACTTCGCAGCGTTTGCAGTTCAGGCAATATTTCAGCGCCATGTCATAGAACTCGGGATTCTTCAGACGATAGCGCTCACCGTCGGGACCGGCCTGTTTAGGTCCGGGATAATCGGGATTGACGGCAAGAACCGGACAATAGACTGTGCAGACCGTGCACTTGATGCACTGCTCGAAATTGTCGGGGCTTATATTTTTAAGTTGATATTCCATTGTCATCATTTTATCATGTTTGCGACATAGAGGGCCGTCAGCAGGGCGACGCCGGCGCCTGAACCTTCCTTAAGTGCATCGTATCCGCCCACTACCGAACCGATAGCAAAGAGATTGGCGACGGGCTTACCCGAGCGCAGAGGATGGAAAGCGGCATCGACACTGACACCGAAGCTCATATAGGGCTGTCTGGCGAAGAAATCGCGCTCATACCATTGCTCGACGTCAAGGCCGAAGACCGGCTCGTATACCTTGTGGGGGGCGGCGACTATGCCCCGGCTGAAAAGGCCGCCGGTGGCGAGAATAAACGTGTCAGCCTCCATCTCGTCGTCGCCGAGATTTGCCGTCATGACCGATTTGAGATGTCCGTCAGAAGCAAACTTGCCCGAGACGACATTGTCGCCGAGGAGATATGTGCCGCCAAGCTGCTCGAAGCGGCGGCGCAACAGCAGCTGGGCGCGTGTGCCGCACACCGACATCGGCGTGGTGGCCACACAGTAGAGAGGCCTGAGCACTTTCGCGCGCAACTGTGCGAGGGGTTTCTCTGAGTCGAAACCGACGACTGCCGGCATCAGCACCGTATCAGCATCGGCGTTGTCGGCCACGCGGTTGATTTCGGCAGCCAGCGCGTCGATGACATCGCCGCGGAGAAGACGGGCTATCGACGCGGCTCGCATCTCGCTCGAGCTTTTGCGCAGACGTTCGACAACATCGATCGAAACGGTTGCCTGAACACTCTCGATGCCCATGCGGGACAGGCCGTCGGCGATAAAATCGGGATAGAAATCAAGGTAGCCTTTGAAATTGACGATGACACATTTTTTTATCTCCGGCGTTTCGTTTTTATCGAACGTAATGAAATCGCTGAATGTCAGCCACGAAGGTTTGCATATACCAAAGGGGGTGAGACGGAGGCTGTTGACAGTTTCGTCACCTTTGAGGCTCATGCCGGCGGCGGCAAACATCGGTTTGACATCTTTGGCAAGAGCGGCCACCTGCTCAAGACCGATGCGTCGGTAAGGATGGTTTTCATCGAGTTCTTTCATGGCATCGAGCGGCGACGACACCTCTTTGTCGCCAAGCTGACCGAGAAGGCCGAACGAACCCGAGCTGAAATGGAGGGCGCTCTGGCCGAGCGACACGATGGCTACTTTCTTTCCTTTTTCGGCAAGTCTTATACCTGCGGTGAGACCGCTGAGGCCGCCACCTATTATAATAGTATCGTATTTCATTTCAAAGCGTCGTTTTATTTGATTTTACGTCGCCGGCGCCAAGACCGCCGACACCTTCATAAATCCAGGCTGCGAAATCAGCCTCGACGAGCGTCTGCCCCCATCCCACGGGACGCATGCCTTTCCATCGCTCGTTGACAAAGCTGCGCAGATCGCCGAGGGCGGCGTCATTGCCGAAGCGCTTTGCCATGATGGCCGACGCGCGGCAGGCGCAGATGCCTCCCTGACACGTGCCCATGCCAAGACGGGTGCGCCGGCGCAGGTTGACGAGATTGTTGACATGAAGCTTGTCGATGGCATATTTTATCTCGCCGACAGAGACCTGCTCACACTCGCAGACGAGCGAGTCGTCAATATCGTCGCCGAATTTGATTTCTTCGGTGAGCGAACCGTGGCGTCCGAGGGCGGCCTTCTGGTCGGTACTTAATTCTATAATGTGTGATTTGGCCGGCTGTCGGCTGTCGGCGGGGCCGTCAGAACCGGGAAGCGGCTTCTCGGCGGTCTCGCACCGGGCATCGACGCCAAGTTTCTTGCATGCGAGGTCGGTTGCCCACTGCGCCATCAGGCGATATGTCATGAGCTTGCCGCCCGATATGGTTATGAAACCTTCGACGCCGTCGCGGGTGGCGTGGTCGAGACAGACGATGCCGCGGCTGATGCTTCGTCCCGAAGGATCGTCATCGGAAGCGATGAGAGGACGCACACCGGCATAAGCGCGCAGGATGCGTGTATAGGCGAGCGACGGAGCAATCTTGATACCCTCGCGCAGAAGCACGTCGACCTCCTCCTGAGTGACTTCCATATTGTCGACACTGTCGTATGGCACACGGCTCGATGTAGTGCCGATCAGCGATATCGTATCGCCCGGCACGAGAATATCGGCGTCGGCAGGTTTGCGGCAACGGTTGATGACGACGTTGTTGACACGATGGCCGAAGATGAGCAGGGCGCCTTTCGCAGGGAACATATTAATTTTGACGCCGACCTTGGCGGCTATGCCGTGACCCCAGATGCCGCCGGCGTTTATGACAAGACGGCTCTCGATGGCGATGATGTCGCCGGTCGCGCGGTCCTGAACCTCGACGCCGGTGACACGGCCGTTAGACATCGGCAGGCCGACCACCTCATGATATGTCAGCACATCGGCGCCGTGACGGCGAGCGTCAATGACATTGGCTGTCGTCAGACGGAACGGATCGACCGCGCCGTCAGGCACAGTCACCGCACCGATAATATCTTTGTTGACCGCCGGCTCCATAGCGATGGCTTCGGCCGGGTCAATCGCCTGGGCATCAATGCCGGCCTTCTGACAAGACTCGATGAAAAGTTTCTGGTAGCCGAGGTCATCCTCAGGCAACGTAACGAACAGGCCGCCGGTCTCCTCGACACAATGGGAGGCAATCTTGCGGAGAATCATGTTCTCTTTGATACACTCTGTGGCCGACTCGCCGTCG
>USIN01000165.1 GCA_900554715.1 uncultured Bacteroidales bacterium | reverse complement strand
GGCCTCTTCAAACTGTCTTACAAAAAGGCGCTCTGCCTCGGATGTGCCGATAATGGTGTCGTCGACATTGCCCGGAGCCGAGAGCTCCCGGCGCGCCTGGTCGGGGTCGATCTCGCCAAGCATGACCGAACGGATGTTGGCGACGTAGGCGTCGTTGGCTCTGACACGCTGGGTGAGAGAGTCGAGACGGAGGGCCATCGAAACGTAGTCGGAGCGGAGGTCGCCTTTTAGCTGACCGGGCAGGAAGCCGCGGACGGGCGTGTAGAAAAGAATCACAAAAAAAAGTGCCGCCACAGAAGCCAGCACGACCGCCGAGAATAGAATCACGCGCAGACGCGTGAACCTGATGGTCCACACCCGGTTGAAGGTATTCTCGCTTATGAAATCGAGACGATAACGCCGGGGATTTGAATAATCGCCCCCCGACGTCAGAGAGCGCGAGTGCCTGCGCCTGCGCATATCTTTCTGACGCTGTGTTTTTTCTTCAGATTTCATCATCACAAAATTAATAAATCGGCCTTTAACTGCCAAAAATATTAACTTTTGACAACCATTATATGAACAAACCTAAAATTGGCGTGTTATCAATTCATAAAGCAACCTAAAAACGAGAGTCTGCCAAAGAATAGTTTCAGCTTTATGATTTATGAAAATAAAAACAATAAATAATTACGTCTAACAAAAAACTACAGAAATGAAAAAGAATGTGCTTTGGGCTTTCGCTGCATGCAGCGCAATGCTTTTACCGGGAATCAACGCTAACGCACAGGACGACGTCGTCGTCACAGAAGAAGTGGTGACAGTCACCGAAGTGCCTTGCAAGACCCATTACTATTCATCAAATCGCGACAACTGGTTTATCCAGATCGGCGCAGGTATCAACGGAACATTTGTAGAGAACTCACACTCTAAGATCAAAGATCCCCACCACCAGATGAGTGTGGCCTACAACTTCGGCTTCGGCAAATGGATTTCGCCATATCTCGGCTGGCGTATTTCATTCCTCGGCGGCCCGATCCACTGGAATCAGGGCGAATTCCGCAAAGCCAAATATGCCAACGCCAACGTAGACTTCATGTGGGATATGTTCAACTCGTTCCACGGCGTCAACACACGCAGAGTCTTCTCAATTGTGCCTTTCGTAGGTCTCGGCGGCACATTCATGTGGGACTTCAGCCACAGGACCGACATCATCGGGCGTGACGGCAAACCCAAATCTACATCATGGACACTCCCCGTATCGGCCGGTCTGCAGTTACGCTTCCGTCTGAGCAAATATGTCGACTTCTTTGCAGAAGGACGCGCACAGTTCTACGGCGACAACTGGAACAACACAGCGCAGGGTTATCCTATCGACATCAATCTCACGGCAATCGGCGGTTTCTCGTTCAATATCGGCGGCTGCGACTTCAAGAGCTATAATCCCTGTGACTACGTAGGTTATATCAACAACCTCAACGGTCAGGTCAACGACCTGCGCGCAGCCCTCGCCACAAGCGCAGCAGCGCTTGCAGCAGCAGAAGCCCAGCTCCCGTGTCCCGAAGTACAGGAAGCAGTTGAAGTTACCGAAGTAGGCCCGCTGATGGCAACCGTACGCTTCTCGCTCAACTCAGCCCGCATCCGCGACGAAGAGATGGTCAATGTCTACAATGTAGCCCAGTATCTCAAAGATAATCCCGACCAGACAATCGTCATCGCCGGCTATGCCGACAAAGACACCGGCACAAGCGACTACAACATGGGTCTGTCAAAACGCCGCGCCGAAGCCGTCAAGAAAGCTCTCGTCGACAAATACGGCATCGCACCCGAACGTCTGACCATCCAAGCCGAAGGCAGCAACGTACAGCCCTACGACGTCAACAACTGGAACCGCATCGTAATCTTCTCGAACGGTGCTGAATAAACCGGAAAACTCTTTCTCTCTAAACCATAACTCTTGACAACGAAAGAGCCGCAGGCCAACCGGTCTGCGGCTCTCTTTTGTTGTTTATTCTTTCGGTTTATTTAACTGTACGGTCTATTATGACGAGTTTTGCCTGTGAGGGTTCTTCATAGGCGTTGCAAGCTACCAGATAGTCTTTCAGCTCAGTGAAATCTGATCCATAGAGGTTGTCGCTGAACTGGTGGAGCTTGGTCATTACGTTTATGTACGCCAAAGGGTCTTTGTGGCGGGTAAGCTTTCGCAAAGCGAGTATATAATCCTCGCGAAATACAGTCGGCACAATGATGCGCGACTGGTCGGCGCGGACAAATTCGGCATTCATCATGACTCGGGCAATGCGTCCATTGCCGTCGTTGAACGGATGGACTTCGCTTATCATGAACATCATGAATATGGCGCGAGCAAAAGGGTCTGTCAAGGCTGCATAATATTTGAATCCCTGTGAAAGCGTACCTTTTACAAGTCTATAATCCACAAACTCCGTCATTCCCGCACGATTATTCTTCGTTTTGAATATACCGGGATTCATATTCGGTCGCCCTTCGAGAAGAATATTGTGCCTGTGGCTTAATATCGCAAACAATTCGTCGGGCGACGTCGGCGTCTTCATCATCTCGGCACGGTTTGAAAGCACCTTGAATGTGCCGAGTATATCATGAGAGTCCTCATCACGACGCGGGACAGGAATGCCTGAGTCTACAATTGCTTTTGCTTCGTCAATTTCAAACTCTGTCCCCTCGATGTAGTTTGAGAAATAGCTTTCGAAAAATGAAAAAAGACGGAACGATTCTTCGTCGGTATTGCGATTATTACGGATAACGAAATAGCGATCTTTTATCGCATCGAACAGCACTTCAAAGAGTTCGGCCCTTGTTTTGTCGAACGGATTGCCGGCAGCAAGTGCTTTCGCTGAGCCAGTCGACAGCACTTTTGCGTCATGAGTCGATAGAATCGCTGAAATGATACTGTTGATTTTGGCAAACTCGGTCAGCATGCCAAGCTCGTGAGCGACAACCCTCAATTCATCGCGGTATTCGTTAAGACGATCTTCTCCGCCGGTCAGCAGAATCTGTTCGATTTTATTCTCGACCACGCTTACAGGCAAAACACGCGATTCGTCACCTGATTTTCTCGAAATTTGCATATTTTCAAGCATATACCGATATTCACCCGATATGTGCATCCCCATGAAGGGAATATCTCTCGACGACGCTTTTGGGCCTTTGATAAAGTTTAGAATAATACCAGGCAAATCAGTCACCCTTCTTGACGTAGAATAAGTCAGAAAGAAATCGCCGGTCGCTGTCGGCCGCATCTCTTTGGCGCTGCGATGGCTTATCAATGCATCGGGATAGCGATAAACGAGTATATCCATGAGATTACGGCGCACGATGTTTTCCAGACTATCAACAAGATTGGTAGTATAGATACGTGGTGCGACTTTGCGTAATTCGCCATTCTTTTCTTTCTTGCTGATCACGCGAGAAATATTCGGATCAGACGAACCGAATATAATCTCATTACTGGTATCAAGTTTCACTGCCATACAAAAAATCACGATTAAAAGAATACGAAGATACAAATTTCCGCTATCATAAATGCAAAAATCACAAAAAATTGAGTTTTCACAGCAATAAACCCAGGATTAAGAACGAAAGAGCCGCAGGCCAACCGGTCTGCGGCTCTCTTTTGTTATGTCGGATTGAATTTTTCCTACAAAAAAATCACGATCATATCACATCGGTCATCGGCAGAGAGAGGCAGGGACGTCGTATTCTTGCTGAAGACGGGTGAGTTCTTTTTTAAGCCGGCTGGTGATTTTTTCCATGCCTTTGCGGCCGTAAAGATTGTCCATTTCCTGCGGGTCTGACTCAAGGTCGTAGAGTTCCCAGATATCTTCTTTATAGAAGTGCATCAGCTTGTACCGCTCTGTCCTGACGCCGTAATGCGCCCTGACACTGTGGAAACCGGGGTATTCGTAGTAGTGGTAGTAGAGCGAGTTGCGCCAGTCGGCGGGCGTGACGCCGTCTTCGACGAGGCGACGGAATGAACGGCCCTGCATGTTGCCGGGCACTACGATGCCGCACATGTCGAGAAATGTCGGAGCGAAGTCTATATTCTGAGTCAGACCGGTCACATGGGTGCCCGGAGCGATATGCCCGGGCCAGCGCATTACCATAGGCATGCCGAACGATTCTTCATACATGAAGCGTTTGTCAAACCAGCCGTGCTCGCCGAGATAGAAGCCCTGGTCGGTAGTATAGACGACGATGGTGTTGTCGGCCAGACCGTTGCGTTCGAGATAGTCGAGTATCTCGCCGACGCTCTCGTCGACACTGGCCACGCAGGCCATGTAGTCCTGAAGATAGCGCTGATATTTCCACTCGGCGATTTCCTCGGGTGTACGCTCGCGTGAATAGAAGGCGTTGTTGCGGTCGCGGTAGGCGTCCATGAAACGCCGCTGTTCGTAGGGGGTCATCGTGCCCAGAAATGCGTGGGGCCACGGATCGAAGAGCAGGCTGTCGCTGTCTGTGCCGGCGACCATCTTGAGGTCGTGACCTTCGTACATGTCACGGTAGATGT
>USIN01000164.1 GCA_900554715.1 uncultured Bacteroidales bacterium | reverse complement strand
CCGAAGTCGGCTGCCAGGGCGAAGTGGGCGTCGCCTGCGCCATGGCTGCCGCCGCGGCCTCGCAACTCTTCGGCGGCACTCCCGCCCAGATTGAATACTCGGCCGAGATGGGCCTCGAGCATCACCTCGGGCTGACATGCGACCCGGTCTGCGGTCTCGTCCAGATTCCGTGTATCGAGCGCAACGCCTATGCCGCCGCCCGCGCCCTCGACGCCAATCTCTATTCGGCCTTCTCCGACGGCAAACATTCCGTCGACTTCGACCGCATCGTCGAAGTGATGAAACAGACCGGCCACGACCTGCCCTCGCTCTACAAAGAGACAGCCAGGGGCGGCCTCGCCGTGATTAAATAGCAGATATAAAGGTTACTGATAAAGTGCAGCGGCGGTGTAAAATCGGCGCTGCATTTATTTTGTGACTTTACGTAATTTATTATTAACTTTGTAAGTGCGTTAGAGTACGCATTTTATATTTATCAAGCGTTTTTGCTTATCCTTTACAGGAAATCGCCAGTTTCAAGACACGAAGGAGACAGCAGTTAAGACGCTCATGCTTGTCGCATGTCCGCCCCGCATAAGGGTCGATATACGGTTAGCGTGGGAGTGGGCTGTTTATTTCGTGTCAGGCGTTTGGCGATGCCTCTGTAAGATAGACAGAACAACATCCTACGCTTTTTTATTTTTTTATCGGTTGACACTAAGGATGAGTGTAAACATAAAAATCTTTTTATTACATTATGAAAAAGTATTTTTTTGTATTATCAATGTTTATTATTCCTCTCTTTACTAATGCCGCAGATTTTACCACGGTATTGAATCTTGGAACAGGTGATAATCTAGGTGTCGCAGTAGAAGCCTATGGCTCTTATTATCCATGCAGTTTTAAAATTGATGGCTCTGACGCAATCTTTACAATATATAGTTCTTCTGATCTATCGATCAAAGAAAAGTTTACTCTGCAAAATATACTGGAGATGAATGACCACAGTACGACATACAATTGGTATGTCAGAGGATTACAAGAAAGCGATTGTTTTCGGACATGTGATGCAGGTAGTTATGTGTATCTGACTAAAAATGTTTTTAACGACGATGATAACTGGGAAGTTTTGTTAAGGTCAGAGTATGGCAATGGATATAAATATAAAGTAATAAACGATAAAGGAGAGATTGTGACCACATTCTATTATTCAGATTTTGGCCTGCCGGCTTCTAGTTTTGGTAACGATGGACTTGAATATCTGTTTTTTCTTGAGAATAGCTATCTTAGCGTGAAAAGCGATGAGCGAAAGATCATATCTTTTAAAGGGAATGGAGCTGGAGTGAAGCATGTGGCTGCGTTCTCAGGCTTGAATGTATATCCTAATCCGTTGCGCCGTGGCGAGTCGCTTACAGTCAGACTGCCCCGCGAGGCCGATGAAAACACGATGTTGTTCATCACTGATATGGAGGGCCGTACGGTATGTCGTCATAAAATCGACGCCGGCGCCACGACAGTCACGGTTGAGGCCGGAACGCTTTTCACGGGCACATATATCTATACCTTGATTTCGCCTGACCGTCAGCCTTTATCGGGTAAACTAATAGTTGAGTAACATCTGTCGGCGCTCTGTTGTATATAATGCGACTAAATTGTAGTCTGATTAATTGTGAAATTACGCAAAAAATGCTAAATTTGCAGCCAATTAGGCAAATCAATGCCGCTCACGGTCTGCGATAGACATGATTCTGCCGAAACACACACTTTCTCCGCGTACACATATCTCTCCAACAGCTAATTACTTAACTGCAAATTAATTTTTTATTCATAAAAACACAGTAAAAATCATTTAATTTATGAGAGCCCGTAAACTGGTATCGGCGACGATGCTTCTCGGCATCGCGACGATGAGTTCTTGTATTGACAACGACTATGACCTGTCGGACATCGATTCGACTGTCCGCGTCGATGTCAATGATCTCGTGCTGCCGGTCAATCTTGACGACATCACACTCAAGAGTATTTTTAACATCAAGGAAGGCGACCGTGTGCAGATTGTCGACGGTCAGTATGCTTTTATCGAAGACGGCAGCTTCACGTCTGACGAAATCAAAATCAACGAGGTGAAAATAGCATCTCCTTATATCGCTCCCGTTGTCCAGACTATCAACACTGGCGTTGCTCCCGGCATGGGTGCCATCCCCGGAGCTAAAGTCGAACTCGATATCCCCCAAAGCAAGTCTGATTTTTCGACTTCGTCTAATCTTGTGAGCGAATTCATCGTTTCGATAGACGATGTCAAGGTAGACTGCGATGTTACAATCTCGCTCGCTATCAAGGAGCTTGCCGGTCGCGTCAAATCGTTCGACGTCGCTTCTATCTGCCTCCAGCTGCCGATAGGCATCGATGCCGTTCCCGAAACCGGCACTTTCGATAAGGAAACCGGCATTTTGACCGCAACCAACTTCAAGTCGGTCGGCAACACAGTTTCGATAAAGCTGAAAGTAACCGACATAGATTTCAACAAGGCCGACGTGCATTTTGACGCTGCTAAACGTCTTGTGACATTCACAAGCTCCTATGCTGTTAAATCGGGCCGTTTCGTGATTTCGACAGACGATGTGACCGGCTCGCTGCCGACATCGCTCACACTCGAGACACGCTACACGATGTCTGATATCGATGTCAGGGCTTTCACAGGTGAAGTCCGTTATGATGTCGAAGGCACCGACATTTCTGACGTGAACCTCACCGACCTGCCCGACATCCTCTCGCAGGAAGGCACAGATATCAGCATCGTCAATCCCCAGATTTATCTCGACGTCACCAACCCGCTGAGCGCTTATGGTATCAATGCCCGCACGGGACTGGCAATCACTGCTTACGCTAAAGACAACACATCAAAAAAATACAGTCTCAACGACCCGTATTTCGTCATTCCCGGTGCGGCCTCGTCGCAGTTCTATCTCTCGCCCGAGACTGTCGGCAGCTTCTATCCCGGCTACAGCAATCCCGTGCACGTACCGTTCACTTCGCTCTCTGATGTGCTCAGCGGCAACGGTCTGCCCGAGCGTCTGGGCATCGACCTCGTCGACCCCTGTATGCCCACACAGCCTGTCACTGATTTCCGCCTTGGCGTCAACCTCGGCAAAGTCGAAGGCAAATATACGTTCTATGCTCCTCTCGCCCTCGGCTCGGGTTCGCAGATTATTTACACCGAGACTGAAGACGGCTGGAGCAGCGAGGACCTCGACCATGTGACAATCGAGACGCTTGTAGTCACCGCCTCGGCTTCTTCCGACCTGCCTCTCGGCGTCGACGTTAGCGCTTATCCCATCGATGTCAACGGCAACCGCATCGGCAATGTCACTGTCGAAGGCGCCAGTGTAGCCGCTATGGCTGACGGACAGCCCATCGAAATCCGCATCACGGGCGAGATAAAAATGCTCGACGGCATCTGCTATACAGCCACTGTCAGGGCCGGCGACTCTGAACAGACACTCAAGCCTGACATGAATATCAAATTCTCAAACATCAGAGCCAAAGCAAAAGGCTATTATCAGAAAGAACTCTAAAGCTTCATCACAGCAATGAAAACTACAATTAAGACGATATTAGCCCTCATGGCTCTTGCCGTAGCGCCTGTTGCCGCTATGGCTCAGAATACACAGTCGGGATATTTTGTCGACGACTATACCTACCGCTTTCAGATGAATCCTGCGATGGGCAACAGCAAAAACTTCATCGGCATGCCCGCTCTGTCGAACGTCAACGTCGGCTTTGGCGGCAACCTCCATCTCAACAGCGTTCTCTATAATGTCAACGGCCGCACCACGACATTCCTCAATCCCGGTGTCAGCGTGGCCGAGGCCATGAGCGGTTTCAGCGATGTCAACAAAATCGGCACCGACATCAAACTCAATGTCCTTTCGGCCGGCTTCAAGGCTTTCGGCGGTTACAACACCGTCAGCATCAACGCCCGCGCCTCAGTCAACGCTTCGCTGCCCAAGTCGATATTCTCGCTGCTCAAGGAAGGCGTGTCAAACAGCATCTATGACATCAAGGATGTAAGAGCCAACGCCATCGGCTATGCCGAACTCTCGTTAGGCCATTCGCGTGACATCAACAAATACTGGCGTGTCGGTGCCAACGTTAAACTCCTCGTCGGCGCAGGCAGCATGTCGGCCGACCTCACCGACGCATACCTCGAGCTCGGCACCGACAACTGGCGCGTCGTCTCAGACGGTCAGCTGCGTTCGAGTGTCAAAGGCCTGACATATAAACATGACGTAAACAAACACACCGGCCATGAATATGTCAGCGGCATCGACGTCGATGGCTCCGGAGTCAACGGCTATGGTCTCGCCCTCGACCTCGGCGCCGTCTACAAGGCCCAGTTCCTCAAAGGTCTGACCCTCTCGGCCTCACTTCTTGACTTCGGTTTCATCAGTTGGAAAAACGACATGCTCGCTTCGACCAACGGCCGTCAGGAATTCAACACCGACCGCTATACATTCAACGCCGACGATGACGCCACAAACAGCTTCGAAAACGAATGGGACAAAATCCGCGACGACTTCTCGGCAATTTATGAGCTCAATGACATGGG